>JAESTF010000046.1 GCA_016763795.1 Flavobacteriales bacterium | reverse complement strand
AGTAATTGTTGGAGCAGGAGATTCTGCTTGTGAAGAAGCACATTATCTTTCTAATATCTGTACTAAAGTTACTATGCTGGTAAGAAAAGATGAGTTTAGAGCATCTAAAATAATGGCAGAGCGAGTAAAAAACACAAAAAATATTGAGATTCTTTTTAATACAGAAACAGTTGAGGTGTTAGGAGAAAATGATCTGGTAATTGGGACGAAAGTGAAAAATAATCAGACAGGGGAAGAAACAGTAATTCCATGTACGGGATTTTTTGTAGCGATTGGTCACAATCCAAACACAGAAATATTTAAAGATTACATTAATTTAGATGCTGCAGGATATATTGAGTACGCGGAACCAGGAACAGCTAAAACAAATGTAGCAGGAGTTTTTGTTTCGGGAGATGCAGCAGATAAAACGTATCGACAAGCAATTACTGCTGCAGGAACAGGTTGTATGGCAGCTTTAGAAGCAGAAAGGTATTTGGCTGCAAAACACGGTTAATATAAAAGAATCAAGACATAAGATCTAAGAGAAAAGATTTTATAACTTTTCTCTTTACAACTTTTAAACTTAAGAAGAATGGAAAAAGTAGCAGTAATAGGAGCTGGAACAATGGGGAATGGAATTGCTCATACATTTGCTCAAGCAGGAATTAAAGTAAACTTAATAGATATTTCTCAAGAAGCGTTAGATAAAGCAATAGTAACCATCACTAAAAATTTAGGAAGAATGGTGGCAAAAGAAAGAATATCTGAAGCAGATAAAAATAACACCATAGCAAATATATCAACACATACAGATATGAATGCGGGGGTTGTTGATGTGCAGTTAGTTGTTGAAGCAGCAACAGAAAATTTAGATTTAAAATTGAAAATTTTTAAATCTATGGATAAAGCTACAAGTGCAGACGTTATTTTAGCAACCAACACCTCTTCAATTTCTATTACACAAATTGCTGCGGTAACTAGCCGACCAGATAAAGTAATAGGAATGCACTTTATGAATCCTGTACCAATTATGAAATTGGTTGAGATTATTAGAGGATATTCTACTTCTGATGAAGTGACGAGTACAATTATGGAGTTATCTAAAAAATTAGGTAAAGTTCCAACAGAGGTAAATGATTATCCTGGTTTTGTGGCAAACAGAATATTAATGCCAATGATTAATGAGGCAATTATTACTTTACACGAAGGAGTTGCGGGAGTAGAAGAAATAGATACAGTTATGAAGTTAGGAATGGCACATCCAATGGGTCCACTGCAATTGGCAGATTTTATTGGGTTAGATGTTTGTTTGTCTATTCTTAATGTAATGTACGATGGCTTTGGAAATCCAAAATATGCACCTTGTCCATTATTGGTAAATATGGTTGCAGCAAGTAAAATGGGAATTAAATCTGGGGAAGGCTTTTATTCTTGGGGACATGGAACTAAAGAACTAATAGTTGCTGATGAGTTTAAAAAATAGAAAGACCTAACATGAATAATAAAGATGCTACTTAATTTAAGTGGCATTTTTTTATACTACATAACTGGTAGCCACGTTATTCAAAAGATAAACTCAATTTTTTCGTAAATTTATTCAGTTTGAGTATATATTTGTAACAAGTAAAACAAGAAGTGAAAAAGCTAACTAAATTCTTATTAATTTCTTTTATCGGGCCATTTGTCCTTACTTTTTTTATATCCGTATTTGTATTGTTAATGCAATTTATTTGGCTTTGGGTAGATGAAATGTTGGGTAAAGGAATAGAATGGTACATTATAGCAGAATTTCTAATGTATTCTGCAGCTAACATAGTTCCTTTAGCGTTACCACTTGCAGTTTTGTTAGCTTCAATAATGACTTTCGGAAATCTAGGAGAACATTTTGAATTGGTTTCTTTTAAATCGGCAGGCATTTCACTGCAACGTATAATGCGACCATTAGCAATATTTGTAATGGGAATTAGTATAGGAGCATTTCTTTTCTCTAATTACATTATTCCGGTTGCGAATCTTAAGTTCTACTCATTATTACATGATATTAGGAATAAAAAACCTGCAGTAAATATTAAACAAGGTGTTTTTTATAACGAAATAGAAGGTTACACTATCCGTGTAATGAAAAAAGATAAGCTAGAAAATGGTGATGAAATGCTTCGGGATGTAATGATTTATACACATAAAAATATTGTAGGAAATCGTAAACTAACAGTAGCAGATTCAGCTATTATGAAAATGTCTGATGATAAAAAATATTTTTCTATCAATCTTTTTAATGGGGTAGACTATCAAGATCAAACGGAAAATAGGACAAATAAGATTTACCCATTTTCTCGTTTTTCTTTTGAAGAAAATGCAATACGAATAAGTTTAGATGGTTTTAGTTTTAGTAGGACTGATGAAGATGCTTTTAAACACGATTATAGGTTATTTAATTTAAAACAGTTAGAAAATAAAATTGATACACTAGTAAGAGAAAATAAAGAGCATATTATAGATTTTACTAACTTAATTAAAAGTAATTATCTTTTTAATGATACTATTTTTAGCCGTAATAAGAATAAAGGGGAAACAGGCCTGCTTCGAACTGATTTTATTTCTGAACTAAATGATTCAGAAATAGAACAGCTTTATAGTATTGCGATAAATAATGTACGATCAAATAAAGGAAGAGCAAGTGCCTCGGCAACACAAACGGTAGTTAAAAATAGAGATATTGCAAGAATGAATGTAGAATGGCACCGTAAATATTCTTTTTCTTTAGCTTGTTTTATAATGTTCTTGATTGGGGCTCCCTTAGGGGCAATTGTTAAAAAAGGAGGTTTAGGTATGCCAGTTGTAATTTCAGTTGCATTTTTTGTGGTATTTTGGATTACCTCAATTGTAGGTGAAAAAATGGTTAAAGAAATGGTGGTACTTCCTTATCAAGGAATGTGGATGTCAACAGCTTTTTTATTACCTTTAGGCCTGTTTTTTACTTATAAAGCAACAACAGATTCTGAGATGTTTAACTTTACAGCATATGTTAGTTTTTTTAGTAAATTATTTAAGAAGAAAGAGGTAAAATGAAAATACTACAAATATGTTTAAAGCCACCCTTGCCAGAAGTTGATGGGGGCTGTAAAGCAATGCATGCAATTACCCAAGGAATGTTAGATTGCGGGTTGGATGTTAAAGTGTTAACGATTAGCACTCCAAAACATCCTTTTTTAAAAGATAAGATGTCTAAATCTTATCTTGAAAAAACCAATATAGAACATCGATTTATTGATACTAAAGTTAGTCCATTAGGAGCGTTAGTAAATTTATTTTCTTCAAAATCATATAATTTAGAACGGTTTTATAGTGATGAATTTGAAGCTCTGATTATAGAAACATTAAAAGGGACTGTTTACGATATTGTATTATTAGAAACTTTTTTTGTTACAGGTTACATAGAAATTATTAGGCAACATAGTGATGCTAAAATAATTTATCAAGCTCAAAATATTGAACATGATATTTGGCGGTTAAATGCAAAGAAAGAGAAAGGGCTTAAAAAAAAGTACATTAACTTTTTGGCAAGTCGATTAAAAACAGCAGAAATTGCTAATATCAAAAAAGTAGATGGAATTGCTCCAATTACCAATCTAGATAAATTTAGGTTTGAAGAATTAGGCTGCACAGTTCCTATGGTTACAATTCCTTTTGGGGTCAATTTAGCTGATTATAAATTAAAAGAACCAAATGTTGGTAATAAAGTATTTCATATAGGGAGTATGGATTGGTTACCTAATTTAACAGGAATTAATTGGTTGCTAGAAAATGTATGGAGTGGAGTTATTAAAGAATCTCCTGATGCAAAATTAAAACTAGCAGGAAGACATATGCCCGAGAGTTTAAAATCTAATAAAGCATCTAATATAGAAGTAGTAGGGGAAGTGTCTAATGCTGTTGATTTTATTAATGAGAACAATATAATGGTTGTACCATTACTAGCTGGAAGTGGGATGAGAATTAAAATTATTGAAGGAATGGCTTTAGGTAAGTTAATTATTGCTACAACTATTGCTGCAGAAGGAGTTAGTTATACGGATAAAGAAAACATTGTAATTGCAAATACTCCAGAAGAATTTACAAAAGCAATTACATATTATTTAAAGCATACAGACATGCAAATTTCGATAGGGAAATCTGCTAGAATTTTAATGGAGAATGCTTATGATAATCGAGTTATTGTAAATAATTTGATAGCATTTTTTAAGCAAATAAATTAAAATGAAAATATTCGTTTTACTTTCTCGATTTCCATACCCGCTTGAAAAAGGAGATAAGTTACGTGTTTTTAATCAGATAAAAGAACTCTCTAAAAATCATGAAATAATTCTTTGCGCATTAACAGTTGAAAAAGTAGCCCAGTCATCAATTGATATACTGTCAAAATATTGCTCAAGCATAGAAGTTGTTAAGTTGTCAAAAATCAAAATTTACTTAAACTTATTAAAATGCTTATTGTTTACCAATAAATCTTTACAAGTAGCTTATTTTTATAATTCAGATGCTCAAAAGAAAATTGATAGTTATCTTTTAAAATACGAGCCTGATCATATTTATTGTCAGTTAATAAGAGTTACGGAATATGTTCGTAAATCTAACATTAAAAAGACGCTAGATTATATGGACGCATTGGCAAGAGGAATGGAGAGGAGAATAGAAGATGCTCCATTTTATTTAAAGTGGTTTTTAAAAATAGAAACAGATCGTTTAAAAAGATACGAGCATTTTATTTTTAATGATTTTGATAGTCATACCATCATTTCTGAACAGGATAGGAAGTTAATAGTTAATGTAAATAATGATGAGATTGTAATTGTAAAAAATGGTGTAGATTATGAAACGTATAAACATGGTGAGGCAAATAAAGAATATGATTTGATTTTTACTGGAAACATGGGCTATCCGCCAAATGTTGATAGTGTAGTATATTTGGTAAATAATGTAATGCCATTAGTTTGGAAACAGCAACCGGATATAAAGTTGGCAATAGTTGGGGCACAACCTGTAGCTAAAGTATTAAAATTAAAATCAGAAAAAGTAGTTGTAACGGGTTGGGTAGAAGATATTTCTGAGTATTATTCAAAATCTAAGGTGTTTATTGCTCCTATGCAAATAGGTACTGGTTTACAGAATAAATTATTAGAAGCTATGGCTATGAAATTACCTTGTATTACATCCCAATTAGCGAACAATGCTCTTGGAGCAATTCATAATAAAAATATTTTGATAGGAAATAATCCTACAGAGTACACTCAACATATTATTAGATTGATGGATGATGTTAACTTACAAAAAGAGCTAGCGCAAAAAGGACATCAATTTGTTAAAGAAAATTATACATGGGAAGCAAATACTTCAATTCTTGAAAAATTGATAATTTCAACCCAATAAATAAGATTAAAATGGATGTATTAAAGCTAAAGATAGAAGAAGCCTGGGATAATCGAGAACTTTTAAAAGAACAGGATACTCAAAATTCAATAAGAGAAGTAATAGAGTTATTGGATAAAGGAAAATTGAGGGTTGCAGAACCTAATGGTGATGATTGGAAGGTAAATGAATGGGTAAAAAAAGCTGTTGTGTTATATTTTCCAATTCAAAAAATGGAAACCATTGAAGTCGGTATCTTTGAATTTCATGATAAAATGAAGTTGAAAACCAACTATGCAGAATTAGGGGTAAGGGTTGTACCTAACGCTGTTGCACGATATGGTGCATATCTTTCTAAAGGAGTTATTATGATGCCTTCTTATGTAAATATTGGAGCTTATGTTGATGCAGGAACAATGGTTGATACATGGGCAACAGTAGGCTCTTGTGCACAGATAGGTAAAAATGTTCATTTAAGTGGTGGAGTAGGTATCGGTGGCGTTTTAGAACCGTTACAGGCTGCGCCAGTTGTAATTGAAGATGGTTGTTTTATAGGTTCAAGATGTATTGTTGTTGAAGGGATTAGAATAAGAAAAGAAGCAGTTTTAGGAGCAAATGTGGTGTTAACTAATTCGACTAAAATAATTGATGTAAGTGGGAGTGAACCAATTGAATATAGAGGTGAAGTACCAGAACGTTCTGTTGTAATTCCAGGTTCTTATACAAAAGAATTTAGTGCGGGAAATTTCAATGTTCCTTGTGCATTAATTATTGGAAAACGAAAAGCAAGTACGGATTTAAAGACATCATTAAACGATGCACTAAGAGAATATGATGTAGCTGTGTAAAAAGATGTCATTCAGAATGGCATTTCTATTAGATTTGTGCTAAAACAAAAACTTGAATAAATTTTTAATCATACAAACCGCTTTTATTGGAGATGTAATTTTAGCAACATCTGTTGTAGAAAAATTAAATCAGTTCTATCCTGAAAGTAAAATTGATTTTTTACTCAGAAAAGGAAATGAAGGTTTGTTAGAAAATCATCCTATAATTAATGAAGTATTAATCTGGGATAAGAAAAAGAAGAAACTAGACAATTTAAAAGCCATTACAAAAAGTGTAAAAAAAGCTCAATATGATGTTGTAATTAATTTACACCGTTTTGCTTCTAGCGGTTTAATAACGGCTTTATCTGGAGCGAAGCAAAGAATAGGTTTTAAAAAAAACCCATTGTCATTTTCTTTCACTAAAAAGGTTGAACATAAAATTGGTGATGGAACTCATGAAACACAGCGAAGTCAGCAATTAATTAAAGATTTAACAGACAATCAAACAGCTAGTTTAAAATTATATCCTTCTAATAAAGATTATAATGATGTAGAGCAATATAAAACGAGTAAATATATTTGTATCGCACCAACATCGGTATGGTTTACCAAGCAATTACCAAAAGAACAGTGGATTAAATTGATTAATAAAATTTCAGATAAGGTAAATGTTTATCTATTAGGAGGTCCAGATGATGCGAAACAATGTGAAGAGATAAAAGAATTATCAAAAAATAAAAACGTAGCTAATTTATCAGGAAAATTATCATTTTTAGCTTCGGCTGCTTTAATGCAAAATGCACAAATGAATTATGTAAATGATTCTGCTCCGTTTCACATTGCTTCAGCAATGAATGCCCCAGTAACGGCTTATTTTTGTTCAACAGTACCCTCTTTTGGTTTTGGACCTCTATCAGATAATAGTGCCATAGTTGAGGTAAAGGAAAAATTAAAATGTAAACCTTGTGGTTTACATGGTAAAAAAGAATGCCCAGAAAAACATTTTGATTGTGGATTTAAGATTGAAATTTAAAAAAACCTTACTCTTTAATAAATTTAACTTTTAAATTTCCTTTCTGTTTATTATCGAAAGTAAGAAAATACATTCCTTCCGTTAAATTTCCAACATTTATATTAAAACGATTACCTGGCTTGTTAGAAGTCAGTTCTTCTTCCAAAACAATTATCCTCGAGAGATTAACTATAGTAATTTTTATTGCTTTTTTTATAAGAAGTAAATGCAAGGTTAAGCATAACCTTGCATTAAGGTAGTATAACCAACAATCTCAGTAAACATAATTTAAGCAAGCTGCCTCTTTTTTATTAGTCATTAATAGACTTGATAAAATATGAGAATCGGTTATCAAAAATAGTTGACTCGAAAATCAAATGGAGTAAGAAACTTGTTTTTAACCTTTTTGAAACTGAATAAATTTAGCTAAATGTATTTCTAATTTATTAGTTCTATAAAAGGTCAATTAAGGTTGAAAAAATCATCAATGCACCTTTTGTCCAAGTATAGGAGTTAATCGTGCTAGCTGTTTTTGCCGGCCTGTCCTTTTTGTCCAATTATTTACGAAAATAGTTCAATTGATTTGATTCTTAATGGAGATACTTTTGTCCTATCAAAAATTATAAAAGATGAAAAATTTAAAACCACCATTTAATCAAGAAACAGCAAAAGCAAAAGTTCAGGCAGCAGAAGATGCTTGGAACAGTAAGAATCCAGAAACAGTATCAATGGCTTATACCGTTAACTCTGATTGGAGAAATAGAGATCAGTTTTTTATAGGTAGACCTTCCATTGTGGACTTTTTGTCCAATAAATGGGAGAAGGAAAAACACTATAAATTAAAAAAACATTTATGGTCTTACACAGATAATAGAATTTCTGTTCGATTTGAATATGAATGGCAAGATTCGGAAACAGATCAATGGTATAGAACACATGGAAATGAACATTGGGAGTTTGACAAAGAAGGGAAAATGGCAATTAGAGATATGAGTGCAAATGACATTAAAATAGAAGAATCAGAAAGAAAATTGTAATTAAATATATAAATAAAAAAAACATGAAAACATTAAAAGCATTAACACCAAATCAAGTTGACGAATCTACACAAGAAGTATTCGCAGCAATTAAACAAAAAGTAGGAATGGTTCCAAACCTTTATGCAGCTATAGGTAATTCACCAGCATTGTTGAAAGGGTTTTTAGCTTTTTCGGAAACATTAACAGGAGGAGTATTTACAGCTAAGGAAAATGAGGCAATTGCCTTAGTCGTATCAGAAATTAATGGATGTGAATATTGTCTTTCGGCACACAGTGCTTTAGGTAAAATGGCTGGTTTTTCTGATAATGAATTAGTTGATATCAGAAAAGGAATAATTGAAGACAATAAGCTAAATGCATTAACTGAATTGGTTGCTGAGATTACAGAAAATAGAGGAAAGACAAGCCAGGCAGCTATCGATAATTTTTTATCAGTTGGTTATTCACATGGAGCACTAGCAGAATTAATAGGGATGGTAGCGCTTAGAAGTTTTACGAATTACATATTTAGTAATGGCGATTTTGAGATTGACTTTCCTAAAGCTGCAAGCTTAGCAGAATTAGAAGTAGCATAAATAATAGGTTATAATTAAAAACAAGTAATTAACAACAATTAAAACCCGAGTTCGATTAACGTTTTTTTAAGTGTTGGTCTGAATTGGATGAAGAAGAAGAATTGTATCGGACTCGGGTTAAAAACTAAAAAAGATGAAAAATTTAATAGTAGCATTAGTAGTAATCATATCGGGTATAACCAATGTATTTGGACAATTACCAGATCAAAAATTTGATATAGATAAAACAACAGCAATCGTAATTACCGATCCTCAAAATGATTTTTTAAGTCCTGATGGAGTAACATGGGGTGTAGTTGGAGAAAGTGTAAGAAAAAACAATGCCGTTGAAAACATTGAAACACTTTTTAAATTGGCAGAAGAAAATGGAATCAAAGTATTTATTTCTCCACATTACTATTACGAGCACGATCATAAATGGCAATTTGAAGGAGCGTTAGAAAAACTGATGCACAACATCAATATGTTTGATAGAGGAGATCAGTTAAACAAAGAAGGTTTTGAAGGTTCTGGAGCAGATTGGTTAGAGCCATACAAAAAGTACATTAAGAAAGATTTTGTTACAGTAGTGGGGCCTCATAAACTATTTGGACCAGAGCAAAATGACTTGAGTTTACAGTTAAGAAAACAAAAAATAGACAAAGTTGTTTTAGCTGGAATGTCGGGTAACCTTTGTGTGGAAGCACATATGAGAGAGTTGATTGAAGATGGGTTTGAAGTTGCCATTGTTGGCGATGCAACAGCTTCAGCAATACTTCCAGGATTAGATGGGAATGCAGCAGCACAAACCAATTTTAGAATGATTTCTAGTCATGTGTATACTATAGCAGAATTGGAGGAAGATTTAAGTAAATAATAAAATTAAATGGTATGAAAACAATTAAAACAGAGGCTGATTATAACGATATTATCAGTCAAAAAAAGCCAATTCTTTTTGACTTTTATGCAGATT
>JAESTF010000045.1 GCA_016763795.1 Flavobacteriales bacterium | reverse complement strand
TCACCATCCAAATCACCTATATTGCAACTGCTATATCCAAAGGAATCAAAACCATCTAATTCATTTTCTAATGGCTCTCCTGATAGATCACTCAATTTTTTAACAGCTAAAACAAATCCTGGTGCGTTATAATATTTTTTTTGTGGGTAACTAGCTATTCCATCTAAGTGAAGAACCCTAACTTCTCCTGAATTAATAGAGTTGCCATCCGAAGCATTCCACGCCCCAACTAAAAGATCAATTTTACCATCATTATTTCGATCTCCAAAAAAAGAAATATCTGTAAATAAATAATCACTAGTTCCCACACCTACGTTTAGAATAGTATCATTACCTATTTTATCAAAAGTTCTTACAGTTCCATCCGAATTTAAATAGAGGATCCATAAAGCTCCTTTATCACTTCCACTATCATCATCTCGTTCTGCTCCAACTGCCAATTCTTGAATACCGTCTCCATCTAAATCACCAACGTCAACTAATCCTGAACCAAAAAAATCTGAATCATCCAATACTCCAGTAAAACCACCCTGTGTATCGCTAATTTTTTGTTCTGAATCTACTGTCCCATCTTCATTCATAAAACAAATCCAAACGGCTCCTCTATCCGTTCCTCCATCATCATCATATTTTGAACCAATCGCTAAATCTATAATTCCATCACCATTAATATCTCCAACAGAAACTGCATCACCAAAATAGGACGTTGCAGATAATGTCCCTCCAAAACTTCCAGATAAAGCACTTATTTTTTGAACATTTCTTGCCGATCCGTTATAGTCCAAAAATGCAATATAAGTAGCGCCATAATCTGTTCCTCCATCATCATCACCAGAAGCATGGATAGCAAGATCAGGGATTCCATCTTTATTCAAATCTCCTATATTATTCACGCTGGCTCCAAACCCATCTTGATCATCCAAATCAGGACCTCCACCAAAATTCCAATTGCCTGGACCCTTCTCTGAAATCATTCCGTATTCAAGAACTGAACCATCGTCATCTAAGAATAACACATAAACGACTCCAGTATATTTTGATACCGATAAATTATAATAATGAGGTGCCCCTACCGCTATATCTACGTTCCCATCTCCATTTAAATCACCTAAAGCCGCAATGCTATATCCAAAATAAGTACTGTCTGATGGAAAGGCTATATCTCCTGATAATTCACTAATCTTATGCTGCCCTTTTACAGTTCCATCACTGTTTAATAATAAAATATAAACAGCCCCTCTATCAGTTCCTCCATCATCATCCATATAAGCGCCCACAGCTATATCATCCACACCATCATGATCTACATCGCCTATTACTTCTACTCCCATCCCAAAATAATCACTTGCATCTAACACAGAACCTGCAAGTCCCCCTGAAGTATTATTTATTGTTTGAATGGATTCAACATTATATCCTTGTGAAAACCCAACGATGGGAACAAATATTAATAATGTTAGTATGAGACGAATGTTATTCATATTTTTATTTTTATAGTTGATCACTATAGGTTAAAGTAATTCTTAAAAATTATTCAAACTGAAAAAGAAAAAAAAGTAAGCTGCCAAATATTTTGAATCAACAGAAGCAGAAGCTCTTCCTAGTAAATGGTTATTAGCATCTATCACCATTAATCCTGCTTGAATTGTCCCTAACTTACTATTATTTAAATCAAATACATTATTATTTGTATCTATGCTACCTAAAACTATTCCTTCTGAATCTTTAAATTCAGTTCCTTCTATTTTTCCAATAATATTCCCTGCTAAATCTTTAACATCTCCATTAGCTAAAAATTCTCCTAAAGTTTGACCTGCTCCATCTAATATTACTCCTGAAGTATTAATTTCAGCAACTTTATCGCCATTGGCATCTATTAAATCTTGCCCATAACCAACTATTGTTGTAAATAATGCTAATACTAATATTACCTTTTTCATAACTCTATCTTTTTATAATTTACCCACAATCACTTAATACCAAAATGATTGTGCCAAAATAGATAAAATGATACTTCTTCAAACACAAATTGGTTATGTTAATAATTTGTTAATAACACATCCTCATAAGAGTCTTAAAATCAACAGTTTAAATTCTATTTTATTTAAATTAATAACATTTTGTTAATAAATCTATATTTAAGTAGATATCCTCGTTACAATTTTTAAGTATCAACACTTATTTTTAATAGGTATTAATACCTATTAAAAAAGTCTATTTTTTCTAAAAAGAACGTTATAGTCGAAAAAGTAATTTGAATTTTATCTTTTATTTAACGATTGCCCGTTATTCCTATTTTAATATATATGAAAATAACATGTCTCTAGTTAAAAATAAAATTGTAATTCCAAAACCAATTCTAATTTGTGTTTAAAAACATCTAATAAGCAATATAGATAGGTGAAAATATAAATGGAACTAAAACAACCACTTATACAAGCTCTCTCAACATTCCTAAAGCAGTAATTGCAGCACGCTCAATATTTACAGCACGTTGTTTGCCAAACAAATATTTTTTTGATTTTACTCCATTTGGAGTTGCCACGGCTATCCAAACAGTACCCACAGGTTTTTGTTCTGTACCACCAGTTGGTCCTGCAACACCAGAAGTTGCAATTGAATAATCGGTATTCATTTTTTGCTGAACTCCTAAAGCCATTTGTTCCACTACTTGCTGGCTAACTGCACCAAGCTGTTCTAAATCTTTCTCAGAAACATTCAGTTCTTTTGTTTTTATCTCATTTGCATAAGAAATAACTGATCCCTTGTAATAATCGGAACTTCCTGCAACACGGGTAATTAAATGAGCAATATAACCACCAGTGCAACTTTCAGCAGTAGATAGAGTACTGTTATTCTTTCGGAGTAACTCTCCTATTAAACTACCCAAATCTTCATTTTCTTCAGAATAAATGTATTGAGGTATAATTTTTTTTAGTTTTTCAACTTGTGAGTCAATATTTTGTTGCAGCTCTCCCCTATTTTTTCCTACAGAACTTAATCTCATTTTCACTCTTCCTGGCGAAGGTAAATAAGCTAACTTAATCGTTTTAGGCAAGCTATTTTCCCAACCAGCTATTTTTTCTGCCAACATAGATTCTGGCAAACCTTGTGTATAAATCATTTGGTTAATAATCTCTGGCAACTCATATTTTTCTTTTTACCTCGGAATAATAATATCCGTAATCATTGCTTTGGTTTCGTAAGGGACACCTGGCATTGCTACTAGCACTTTATTATCTTTTTCGAACCATAAGCCAGGAGCTGTTCCATTAGCATTATGTATTACGGTACAATTATTTGGTACAATCGCTTGGTCTTGATTGTTTATATTCATCTCAAATCCCCTACTCGTCACCAATTTTTCTATATGCCGATACACTTTATCATCTTTTACCAATTCGCCACCAAAATATTTATTTAGCGTTGGCATTGTTAAATCATCATTAGTAGGTCCTAATCCTCCTGTAATTAAAACGACATTCGCTTTACTTAACGAATTTGATGCTGCAGCTAAAATGGCTTCTTCAGTATCAGCAATGGTTACTTGCTCTCTTATTGTAAACCCAATAGCATTTAATTCCTTAGAAATCCAATATGCATTGGTGTTTAAGGTTTGCCCTATTAATAATTCATCTCCTATCGAAATTATATCTATATCCATAGTTCAAAAGTAGAATTAAGATGTAAGAATTAAGAATAAAATGTATTTGATTTTCTTATTTTTGAATTCTTAAATTTTTACTATGAAAAAAACAATAATTATAGCTGCTACATCTTTTTTACTAGTAGGTTGTGCCGAAATGACTTCTGTTTTAAACGATATGAATACTGGTACTTCTGGTCCATTACCTTTAACAAATTTAGAAGTAATTAAAGGCTTAAAAGAAGCTTTAAGTGTAGGAACAAACAATTCTACATCTCTTACTTCTAAATTAGATGGCTTTTATAAAAACCCTGAAATTTTCATTCCTTTTCCGCCAGAAGCAATTAAAGTAAAAGAAAAAATTGAAGCTTTAGGTATGAAATCTCAAGTAGATAAATTTGTAATGACCATTAACCGTTCAGCAGAAACTGCGTCTAAAAAGGCTGCTCCTATCTTTATTAATGCCATTACTAGCATGAGTATCTCGGATGGATTTGCTATTTTAAAAGGAAATGATAATGCTGCCACACAATATTTAAGAAGTAAAACTTCAGGACAATTAAGAACTGAATTTAACCCCGTTGTAAAAAATGCAATTAGTGAAGTTGAAGTAACTAAATTTTGGAATCCTATAATTAATACCTACAACAAAATTCCTTTTATAGAAAAACAAAACCCTAATTTGGAAG
>JAESTF010000044.1 GCA_016763795.1 Flavobacteriales bacterium | reverse complement strand
TCAATCATTGATTTTGATAGAAGTGAGTATTATAATTTTTTTGTTACAGGAGATGATGGTCAGGTGGGCTTTAGTACTACAAATAATTCGGGAACTATTCATGATTTTTATTCTGGATCTTCCAACGTTGTGAATGATGGAGCGTGGCACCATATTGCTGCGGTGTATGACGGGGTAGATAAAATTATTTACATTGACGGAATTGAAGTCGCTAGAAATGTGAATGCTCATGGGGGAGATAATTTAGGATCAGGATCTACTCGGTTTGGTTTTATTGGTGATGGTTCTGAAGCGTCTAGTTTTAATGGCTCTAGAAATAATAACTATTATAATGGCTCTGTTGATGAAGTTAGAATTTGGAGTATAACAAGGACGCCTTCAGAAATTTTAAACAACATAAATGTTTGTTTATCAGGAGGAGAAGCAAATCTTAGTGCATACTATAACTTTAATGAAAATTCTGGAATAGTATTAAACGACATTAGCGGAAATGGTAATACTGGCACATTATTTAATTTCAATACTGCGACTGCATGGGTTATCGGCAATAATTTTAGCTGCCCAAGTTGTGATAGCTCACGATCAATAGCAACCGCTACCATAAATACAGCAATATACTTAGGCACCGATATTTGTTCAAATAGTAGCTCTCAAATTTTAGATGCTGGACCTGGATACACAAGTTATTTATGGAATACAGGAGCAACATCCCAAACCATATCTGTTTCCACTAACGGAACTTATTCCGTAGATGTTAACGATGGCTCAGGGTGTACAGGTTCTGATGCTATAAACGTAACATTTGTTGCTTCCCCAACAGGAACAGGAGATTGTATTCTTGGACCAGGATCTATAGATCTTGTTGCCTCAGGATCTACTGGTTATTACAATTGGTATGCTGCTGCTTCAGGGGGAACGCCATTAAGTTCAGACACTATCTTCACAACACCAATAATTTCATCAACAACAACCTATTATCTTTCTGCAACTGATAAAGCAAGTTCTTTACAATTTGATGGAACCAACGATTATGTGGCATTAAATATGTCATATACCAATCCTGGAGAAATTGACGAATTAACTGTAGAAGCTTGGATAAACACTTCGTTTAGCGGAAGCTCTTATTCCGATAACTGGGCAATCGTTGATTTTGATAGAAGTGAGTATTACAACCTTTACATACGTGGAGATAATGGTCAGGTAGGTTTTAGTACTAAAGCAAATGGCGGTAGTATTCATGACTTTAGTTCTGGAACAGGTAACAGTGTAAATGATGGAAATTGGCACCATATTGCAGCAGTTTATGATGGTACTGATAAAGTCATTTATATAGATGGAGTTGAAGTTGCAAGAAACATAAACACTCATGGAGGAAGTAATTTAGGTTCAGGAACAAATCGTTTTGGTTTTATTGGCGATGGCTCTGAGGCTACAACGTTTAATGCTGGGAGAAATAATATTTACTTTGAAGGGAAAATTGATAATGTAAGAATATGGAATACAACAAGGTCTGGATCAGAAATTTTAACAAACAAAGATGCTTGTATTTTGAATGGCGAAAATAATTTATTAGCAGCTTACAACTTTAATGAAAGTTCAGGATCCACATTAAACGATGTAACTGGAAACGGGAATAATGGGACACTATTTAATATGACTTCTTCTGCTTGGATTCATGGAGAACCCAGTGCCTGTAGTCTTTGCGAAAGTCCTAGGATACCTGTTATAGCAAATATCATCGGAGCAGGATTAACAGATAAACAATTAACTTGTGGAACTTCCTCTATCATTTTAGATGCAGGAACAGGATTTTCTTCTTATTTATGGAGTAACGGAGCTACTTCCCAAACTATTAATGTGACTCAACAAGATATTTATTCAGTCGCAGCTACTGGCGGTTCAGGGGGGTGTTCTGTAAATGATACTGTTTCAGTAATTGGTTTTACGTCTTCTGGCAATTCTTTAAATTTTGATGGTTCAAATGATAAGATAGCCATAGAAAATTTTAATTATACAACAGCAGGACTTACGGAACTTACCGTTGAAGCATGGGTTAAAACAAGTACTGGAGGAGACCAAATAATTGCATCTTTTGATCGAAATCAATTTTGGAGATTAGAAATTAACGGTACAGGAGCTGGAACTGGTCAAATTGGTTTTGATATATTAACGAGTGCTGGACAATTAGACTTTGGAGGAACAATAAGAGTGGATGATGGAAATTGGCATCATGTAGCAGGTGTTTTTGACAATGGAACAGTAACTATTTATATCGATGGAGTTGTAGATGTTACGACAACCACAGGTTCAACATATGGAACAAATACTACTCGATTTGGTTTTGTAGGTATTGGATCGGAAGCAAGTGCATTTAATGGATCTACTGGACCTAATAGTGAGTACAATGGAGAAATGGATGAGTTTAGAATTTGGAATGTTGCAAGAACCCAAAATGAAATTAGATCAGGAATGTGCGCTCATATTCCAGGAAATGAAACCGGACTACAAGGTTACTACAAGTTTGATGAATTATCTGGTTCTACCATCAATGACTACAATACTTCTTCCATTGCAAATGGGAGTATGATTAATTTCGCAGGGTCAGCTCATATTCGTTCAGATGTCCCTTTAGGAGATCTTTCAAGTTATACTTACACAAACTCTTGGAGTGGTCAAACTATCAATCTATCCTCATGCGATGGAGACAATGTAGATCTTAGTAATATTTCCGGCACGCCTTCAGGAGTACATTTATATTTTGTAAATAATGATCCTAGTATTGTTACAGGTATTCTTAATTACAATTCTAACAATCATTATTATGGTAGTTTTATTGCAAATGGAACTACTCCTCAACATGACATTAAGTGGAATTATCCCGGACATAATCTGGTTTTAGCAAGTCACGAAACAGATCTTACAATGATGACTAAGCTAAATAATACTGCTAGTCCATGGAATCTATCCTCCTCTATAGTTAACACAACTTTACAAGAAATAAATCTTACAAATCAAATTGCATCACAATTTATTTTAGATCAATATCTAATATCTTGGACAGGAGCCACTAATACTGATTGGGCTACAGGAACAAACTGGAACATTGGAAGTATACCCACCACTGGTGCTAATATCCAAGTTCCAAATGTAACCAATCAACCCACTTTAGATCAAAACAGAACCATAGGGAACTTAACTATTAACAATAGTGCTGACATCAATTTAAATGGGTTTAACCTTTCTTTAACAGGAGATTTTACTAATGACGGATCTGTTCTTGCAAATAATGGGACCATCTCTTTTATCGGAACGTTAAATTCACAATCTATATATGCTAATAACAATCTATCTTTATTTAACATAACAACAAACAACACCAATGGTGTTAGCTTGCTGAATGGTTCTATCGACCTTTCTGGAACATTAACTTTAATGAATGGTTTACTTAGCACCAACAATGCTATAACATTAATTTCTGATGCTTCTGGTACTGCTCGTATAGCAGAAATAACTGGAGGAAGTATTACCGGCAACATTACATGCAACGATATATCAATGCTGGATCTACCAATTGGAGGTT
>JAESTF010000043.1 GCA_016763795.1 Flavobacteriales bacterium | reverse complement strand
GCTGATAATATTTATAACATAGGTAGAAACGTTGTAGTTAATTTGAAAATACCTTTTGAGATTTGGAAGAAGTGAGTTTTAAATGGATAACGGTGATAAGTTTATTTTTTTACTGAGGTAGTGTTGTTATATAATTTCATCGCCATATCAAATATAGAATGAATTTTTTTTATGGGAATATCTTTGTTAGGGTCAATCATTAATAGCTTTACAAAAGTTCTGTTTCCTTGAATTAAATCTGGATGCTCAATTTTAAGCCCTTTTCCAATTGCTATGTATGGAAGCTGAGTTTTTTTGTCAATCCATAAATAGCAGAAAAGTTGGTTTTGAAACATGAAGCACGGCAAGCGATATTTCCACTCAGGAATAAGATCTTTATTATAATTACAAATAATTGTTTTGAGAGATAATAGGCAACCTTTAATAGGCTCTTCTTTGTCTAGATAAAAGTTGTCTATTACCCTCATTTATTATTTAATTTATTGCAATATAGATGTCAGCTTCTCCATTTGTAGGGTTAGCAGCTTTTTCTCCATAAGTTTCAAAATCAGTAGTGTGTGTTCTGTCTAGGTTCATATTCCATATTTTCACCCATTCATCAATAACTGCATTGTTCGTTAAATCTCCTTTGGCTGTAAATTTATGATAAACTGCTTGTTCAATTTTTTTGCCAACCATACCCTCAGGAATTTTATCTAATGTAGAAACTTTATACCCTAAGATGGTCGTGTAAGGCTTTGTATGATCTCCCTCATAATCGGTATAAATAGCGTAAATGGTTTTATCTTTTATAGCTGGAACTTTTTCAAGTATGTTTTCCGACATAAATCTTTTCCAAAGGTTTCCAATGTCTTTTTTAGCCTTTCCGTTTTCGTTTATTGTTCTTACTGAAATGCCAATAATTTGGAAAGAATTCATTTGTAGTTTTTTCATTTTTTAAATTTTAATGATTTCTACAAAAATAGGATGAGGTTATGACAAAATATGTCAGGGGTGTTTTGATGTTTTTTATTTAAAATAAGTCAAAATAGGGTTCTAATGTCAGGTTATAAGTATTAAAACTTTTATTTTGAAGGGTTAATTTTTGAATAACCCAAAAAATTTAGCAACCCAATATGTAGAATGAAAGTTTACATCAACAGTATGAAAATCCATTTTTCCACCTTTTTTTATACTTTTTCCGGGAGTAATCATTAGCTTGTGCTTAATCCCTTGGGCTTTTAAGCTTATTATTTTTAGCTGTTTACTCTTGTTGTAAAAGTATTTTGCAGTTAAAAGCGGATTGTTTAAATAGTCTTTTTTGAGAACAAAATTAGAATCAACTAATTCGTTTTTTGTCAGCCACTGTTTTAGAATTCTGTTGGCATTTCCTTTAGGGACAACCATGTCTTTTTCTCCCTGTAAAATGGCAATTTTTGGTTGTTTTTGTGAGGGAATCTTATTTTGGTTAAACAGGTTAGAAGGAGCTGCAAATAAAGCTCCTGCATTAAATAATTGTGGATAAGCATTTAGCATAGCATTACTGATTGCTCCACCTGCAGAAAATCCAGTAATAAATACCTGAGAACTATCTATGTTATAGTTTTTTAAACTGTAATCTATCATTTGTTTAATGGAAGCGACCTCTCCTTTGTCTTTTTTAGCCTTAAATCCAAGGTAAAAGTTATAGCATTTAGCAGCATTGTTAATTTGCTTTTGCTCAGGATATATTACTATAAAATTAAGTGAATCAGCCAACTTGTTCCAGCCTGTTTCCATCGCTATTAATTTAGCGGATTGTGTACACCCATGAATGACAACAACCAATGAAATTTTATTGGTTTGATGAAGACTTTCAGGAGTGTAAGTGTACATTTTGAGATTTCCTTTATTTTTTCCGAAATTTTTAATTTTAAATAGGTCATTTTGGCTAAACCACGAAAATGATAATAAGGCTATAAAAGTGAAAAGTTTAATTTTTAGCACCGTCAACAATAATTACAATTTCACCTTTTAATGTATGCGTTTCATAATAATTAACTAACTCAACAACTGTACCTCTAATGTTTTCTTCGTGTATTTTAGTTAATTCGCGAGAAACAGAAGCTTGTCTTTCTTCACCAAAATACTCAGCAAATTGTTTTAACGTTTTTAATAACCGGTGAGGAGATTCGTAAAAAATGATGGTCCTCGTTTCTTCAGCTAAAAGTTTTAAACGTGTTTGTCTGCCTTTTTTATGAGGTAAAAAACCTTCAAAAATAAATTTATCGCAAGGGAATCCTGAGTTAACCAAGGCAGGAACAAAGGCTGTAGCTCCAGGTAAACATTCTATTTCAATATCATTTTTTATACATTCTCTAACCAATAAAAATCCGGGGTCAGAAATAGCAGGGGTTCCGGCATCACTAATTAAAGCCATAACTTCTCCACTTTTAATAGAATCAATAATTCTATCAAGTGTTTTGTGTTCGTTATGTTGGTGGTGTGCAACTAATTTTTTATTAATCTCGTAATGTTTTAAGAGTTTTGAAGAAGTTCTAGTGTCTTCAGCTAAAATAACATCTACTTCTTTTAGAATTCTTAAAGCACGTAGAGTAATGTCTTCTAGATTGCCAATTGGTGTAGGAATAAGATATAGTTTTGACATAGTAGTGTTTTCTAAAAACCAAAGATAAAAATAAACTAACAGATGGATTTGTTTAATTTTATATTTATTAATGCAACCTTTTAGTGTTAAACAACATCTTAATATCGAGTAAATGAAAATGAATGATGAGCAGTTGGTCAATAAGTGTCTTGAAAAAGATACACTTGCTCAAAAGCAATTGTTTGAATTTTACTCGAGAAGGATGATGGGGGTATGTTTGAGATACTCCAAAGATATGGATGAGGCGAAAGATGTTTTACAAATGGGGTTTATAAAAATCTTTGAAAAATTAGAGATGTATAATCACCAAGGTTCTTTAGAAGGTTGGATTAGAAAAATTATTGTAAATACTGCTTTAGACAATATTCGAAAGAATAAAAAACTTCAGAATAATGTTGAAATAGAGAAAGTGGATTTTCAGTTACAAAATGCAAATGAAAATGCGATTGATGTATTGTCGGCACAAGATTTACTTAAAGTAATACAAAGTATGCCAACAGGATTCAGAACAGTGTTTAATATGTATGTAATTGAAGGGTTTTCGCATAAAGAAATTGCAGAAGAATTAAATATTTCAGTAAGTACATCTAAATCACAATTCTCTAGAGCGAGAGTATATTTGCAAAAGATATTAATAAAAGAAGAAATAATATAAATTGAAAGACGGATTAGAAAATATAGATGAAATTTTTAAGCAAACCTTTGATGGTTTTGAAGCTAATGTAGATCCAAGTGTTTGGTCAAATGTTCAGAATTCAATAGGGGCAAGTACTGCTGCATCAGCAACTGTTACTGCAAGTAAATCAATTGCGTTAAAAATTGTTGCAGGCATAATTGCCGTAGGAACAATTGCTACTGGAGCTTATTTTGTTTCAGATAATTTTATAGCAGAGAATAAAGAAGTTGTTGCCGAAAACATTGTTGAAGAAAATGAAGTAGTCGAAGCTATTATTGAAGAGCTAAATGTAGCTGTTGTTGAAAAAAACAGTGTAGAAAAAGATAATAATTTAAACGAAAAAGGTATTTCAAATAGTATTGATGAAAAAGAAACTGTTATAGATAAAGTGGTTGTTATTGAGGCGGTTAATGCTGGGGCTGAAGAGCTTGAAATAAAAAATAAAAGTAACAAAACGAAACCTTCAGTAGTTACTGAACCTGAAAATTCAAAGAAAGAAAGTAGCCCGGAAACAACAGTAGTAATAAATAATGCTGCTAAAGATGAAACTCAAACTGAATCTGGCACTCAGTCTGAACAATCTGATCTTGAGAATCAAGAAAAAGAAGTTGTGAAAAAAGAAGCCATTGTTGGTCTTATTCCTAATGTAATTACGCCTAATGGTGATGGAGAGAACGATATTCTGAAATTTACTGGAGAAGACTTAGAACGGATTGAGGTTTTTATAATGGATCTTAAACATAATATAGTTTTTAAATTTCAATCACTTAATGATGAGTGGAAGGGTAAGGATCAGGCTGGGAATGATTTGCCAGAGGGGAAATATCTTATGGCAGGTTCGATTGTAGATGTTGATGGGAACGTTAAAAATATCAAAACAATAGTTCGCCTTTATAAATGATGAGTGTTAAAGTTTGTTAAACTTTCTTTCCACTATTCAAATTTCAACAATATCTTGTTAGTTAAACAGTTCATTTCATTGATAAATATTGACTATCTTTGTAGGTAATAATGTAATTACATGGCTGATTATAAAACAGGAAAGCTTCTAGAGCAAATACATATTCCAAAAGACTTAAGAGAGAAAATTTCTGAAGATGATTTGCCACAATTGTGCGAAGAGTTAAGAGATTTTATTATTGATGTGGTGTCTCAAAAAGGAGGTCATTTTGGAGCAAGTTTAGGTGTTGTAGAATTAACAGTTGCATTACATTATGTTTTTAATACACCAGATGATAAACTAGTTTGGGATGTTGGACATCAGGCTTACGGTCATAAGATATTAACTGGACGTAGAGAACAATTTCATACCAATAGAATTTATAAAGGAATAAGTGGTTTTCCTAAACCATCAGAGAGTGAATACGATGCTTTTTCGGTAGGACATTCCTCTACGTCAATATCAGCAGCGCTAGGTATGGCTGTTGCTT
>JAESTF010000042.1 GCA_016763795.1 Flavobacteriales bacterium | reverse complement strand
TTCTCCTTACTACATAGAGAATCAGCGATTCTGTAAAGAATTCGAATATTATATCGGTAGTAAAAGTGGCTTAATAAAAGGGACATATAATGCATTTTCTTATTCTATTATTGGAAAAATACCTCATAAAAATGATTGGATTTTGAACTATCGAAAATCAACATTTTCTAATGGCAACTTATTTCTTTCATCTGAATACCAAAACCTATTTGTAGCAGTCACTGGTCTGCAAAGAATTTTACTACCGAAAAATCAAACTTTAAAATTCGAAAGAAAAAATTTGTTGACTTATTCAGTAGTAAATGGAACATAATGCCAAATCACTCCTCTTATTCAATTAAAACAAATGAGCCAAAATCAAAACTTCTATCAAATATATTGTCTATTCTGGATAATCTTTTTGTCCAAGAATTTGTATTTGAAATAGAATATTTGAATAATGAACTTAAAATTGAATTAAGAACGGACCAATTACACATTGGGTTAATTGATAAGTTACTCGAAATAAAATGAAAAATCTCCTTATCATACGGACAATTTGAAATGGAATTTATAATTGAAATATTAGGTTACATCCTCGCTGAGATATTAATCAGATTACCTGGAAATATTATTCTTTGGGTTTATCATGGAAGGAAAAAATCTTTTAAAAATACAATAGGAGAAAATGATGTTGCAAGTCTTATACTTGGGATATTCTTCTGGTTAGTAATAGCTGGTCTAATTGTGTTAATCCTAAACTAATCTTACCGCTCTCTCCACTCCAGCATATAAAAAAAGCAGCTACTTTGCGTAACTGCTTGATTTTTAAGTAGCGAGAGAGGGACTCGAACCCTCGACCTCTGGGTTATGAATCCAGTGCTCTAACCAGCTGAGCTACCTCGCCAAAATTGGTCTGCAAATATAGTAGTTTTGTCTTTTTAATACCAGAATCATTGGTTTTTTTTTATTTCGTGTTTTACACCTCTCTAAACTCATTATTTTTCCTATCTTGCAGAAAGTGTTAATACCTTAGTACTATGAGCGATAAAGTAAAATATGAGTTAGAATTTGTAATTAAATCATCTGCTAATTTTTTATATAAATATTTAGCAACACCTAGTGGTTTAAGTGAATGGTTTGCCGATAATGTAAACTCTAGGGGCGAAATCTTCACTTTTATTTGGGAAGATTCAGAAGAACAAGCAAAATTGTTAACTAAAAAACGTGATCAGTTCATCAAATTTAAATGGCTAGAAGATGAAGATGATGATACTTACTTTGAATTTAGAATTGAAATTGATGCCATTACCAAAGATATATCCTTGTTAATTACAGATTTTTGTGATGAAGATGAATTAGAAGAATCTAGATTGCTTTGGGAAAGTCAAGTTGACCAATTACATGGTTTAATAGGCGGTTAACGAATACTTTCTCCTTCTGCTATTAATGATTGAACTACCCGCTCTATCATTTCATCTTCTTCATTCATTTTAGGATTATAACGTGCTTTCAAATCGGCTCCATACAATTTACCAACACCTTGATAAATCCACGCTTTAAAACCTCCACGCATTTCTTTAATTATATTATAAGTAGATTCTCCTGTTTCTCTATCAATTAGCTTTACTAAAACTCTCCCTGAGGTTTGCGACATTTTTTTTATCACATCTTCAAACTCAACTTTTAGTGCTTTTTCTCTTTTTTTCATAAGCTTTCTTCGCTTACGTTTAGATGTTACTTTTTCAAGTTCAGTATTGTATTTTTTTAGTTTTCTTGATGCTGTTACTGCATAGGGATATACTTTTCTAACATGCCATCTTAGTCGTCTAAACTGCCTATCTTTTTCTTTATCTTGATATGGCTTAAGATCTACAACTGCAAATGGAGCCGCATTATAAATATAGAGCGTATCGCCATCCACTACAATCATTTCTAGAACTCCACCAGTAGTATTAGTGGTTTCATAAACTTGAATAGAGGTATCTACAACATTATTTTGGTTTTTTATGTAGCTGAGCATAGAATCGACCTGACCTTTTGCTACTAATGTTTTAATATTAGATAAAATTTCTAGTTTTTTTTGTTTCAGCTCTTTTTTAGTCATTTTTTGAGCATCAACATTGTTTAATAACAATGCAAAAATTACAACCAATAATATATCTATTCTAATTCTCAAAAATAAAATTTTATCTAAAACTAAGAATTTAGAATTAAGGAGTCAAAAATTGTGCTTTTAAAATGTTAGCTAAACTCCGAAAGAGTTAACCATCTATCGGTTTTAGTATTTAATTCAGCTGTAATTTCTCCTAATTCTTTTGTTACTTGGGTTAGTTCTTCATGGTCGGAAATTGCGCTATTTAACTTATTAGAAAATTCTTCTTTTTTTACCTCTAAATGTTCTAAATCTTTTTCTAATTGTTCAAGCTCAAATTTTTCTTTGTATGATAATTTTGTTTTTTGCTTTTCTTCTTTAGAAGTAGGAGCAATAATTTCAACCTCTTTTTTTACAAGCTTATCCTTTGTTTCTGGTTTTTTATAATTTAACCTATAATCGTTATAGTTACCTATAAAATCTTTTATTTTCCCTTCCCCTTCAAAAACAAACAAGTGATCCACTAGTTTATCCATAAAATACCTATCGTGGGTAACTATTATTAAGCAACCTTGAAATTCCATTAAAAAATCTTCTAACACATTTAAGGTTAAAAGATCTAAATCATTTGTAGGTTCATCTAAAATTAAAAAATTAGGATTAGTAATTAAAATCGTTAATAAATAAAGTCTTCTTTTTTCTCCCCCACTTAGTTTCTCTACCTGATTATAATGCATATGTTTCGGAAACAAAAACCGTTCTAACAATTGTGCAGCAGTCAACTTTTTACCTTTAGCCAACGGAATAACCTCAGCAATATCCTTAATGGTTTCGATAACTTTTTTATTGTCTTTTAATTTCATACCGCTTTGGGTATAATAGCCAAAAACTACTGTTTCACCATGCTCTATTCTTCCGCTATCTAATTGTTGTTTATCTAAAATAATATCTAAAAATGTTGTTTTACCTACACCATTTTTTCCAACTATCCCTACTCGCTCTTTATGTTTAAAAATATAATTGAAATCATCTAATATTTTTAAATCTCCAAATGCCTTTTGTGCATGATGTATTTCAAGGATCTTACTCCCTAACCTACTCATGTTAATTTCCATAGCGACCTTGCTTTTATCCTTTTTTAGATGTGCCGTTTTTTCTGTTTCATAAAAAGCATCTTCACGAGATTTAGCTTTTGTCCCTCGTGCTTTTGGCTGTCTCCTCATCCACTCCAATTCTTTACGATAAAGATTTTTTGCTTTATCTACATTGGCTTCAAAAACTTCTTCTCTTTCCTGTTTTTTCTCTAAATAATACGTGTAACTCCCTTTGTATTTATAAAGGGTTTCATCATCCAACTCAATAATCTCATTACAAACTCGTTCTAGAAAATATCGATCGTGTGTAACCATTAAAATAGTCATATTCTCTTTGGTTAAATGGTTCTCTAGCCACTCAATCATTTCTACATCTAAATGATTGGTAGGCTCATCTAAAATAATGAAATCTGGTTGATCAATTAAAACCTGGGCCAACGCAATTCTTTTTTTCTGTCCTCCAGAAAGCTCTCCTACATTTTGTTCTAAATTATGAATATTTAACTGACCTAAAACTTGTTTTATTCTAACTTCATAATCCCAAGCATTTAATGCATCCATCTGCTCAAAAGCAGTCTGCATTTTTTCATTGTCATCTGGGTTTTCTATTGCTTTTTCATAGGCTAAAATTGCCTTTATTTGTTCCGAATCGGAATCAAATAATACTTGAGAAATGGTTAATTTCTCATTAAATTCGGGCATTTGATCTAAAATACCAACCTTAATTCCTTTTCTAAAAACTACATTTCCTGAATCATAACCTTCCTTACCTGCTAAAATATTTAAAAAAGTAGATTTCCCTGTCCCATTTTTAGCAATAAAAGCTACTTTTTGTCCTTTCTCAATACCAAAAGTAATGTCATTAAACAATACTCTTATCCCGAATGATTTGGTTAAATTTTCTACTGATAAATAATTCATACTATATTTTTATTAATGTATTAACTGTTCTAAAAACAGATTTTTTTTAGATAATTTTTCCTGCTTTCACTTCAGATAAAAAAGAAAAAGTAATAGATAAGAAAAGAATGGAAAAATTTCTCATCATTGAGTTATCACTCTCTCTAATGCTATAGCAGCATTAGTGTATTGTGGACTTAATTCAAGTGCATAACGTAAATCTTTTTCTGCCTTTTTAAGCTCGTCTTGTAATTCATAACAAAGCGCTCTGTTATAATAAGCATCCACATATTTAGGTTCTACCTCTATTGCTTTAGTATAATGCTCTATTGCCACATCATATACTTTTAAATACTCTTGATGAATAAATCCTAGGTTAAAGTATGGCTCTCTATATTCATCAATGGATAAGATTTTATAATAAGTTTCGATCGCCTCATTATAGTCTCCTTTTTCTTGACAAGCTATTGCGTAAGCATATAATGCTTCTAAACTATTCGAATCAATTCTTAATGCATTTTTCAAATAATCTTTAGCCAAACTATTTGGTTGATTGAGGTGTAACAAACCTAACTGCATATAGGCTTCATAAAAATCATTTTCTTGTTCTACCGCGGTTATATAACTAGAGATTGCTAAGGTCGTATCTTGTTTATCTTCAAAAATCATTCCTTTTAAATAATAAGCTTCTGCATTGTAAACATCTCTTTTAAGTACTGCATCTGCATAATCCAACGCTTGTTTATAATTTCTTGAAATTAATGCCAACCAACCTAATTCTATTCTTGCTTTCAAATTATTATTATCGATAAACATACATTTATCTAAGACTAATTTTGACTCTTTTAGTCGGTCTTGATTTTTTAATAATTCAGCTTTCAATAAATAAAATTCTGGGATTAATGAATCTACACTAATCGCTCTATCTAAATCATCTACTGCTGCAGATAAATCATTATACTTAACAAATAGTTTTGCTCTTTGTAAATACAAGCCTGAGTTATTAATATCATTTTTAAGTAAATCATTTACTGTTCTAAATTCTAAGGTTTGTTCTGATACTGTTGTATCTTGAGTTAAATCATCATCATTAACAACATTCTGAGTATCGTTTCCACATGAAGAAAATACGATAGAAAGAATAACTATTATTAAGGTCTTATACATATTCTATTAAAAAATCCTAACCAAATTGGTTAGGATTCAAAAGTAATTATTTAATATGATTTTTTAGGATCTTTAACAAGCCTTCAATTCCGATCATAATAAGTTAAAGCAGTCAATTATTCTTCAGCTAATGCAGCTACAATTTTTTGTTCTAATTCATCCATTAATTCAGGGTTATCAGCTATTAATTCCTTAACAGCATCTCTTCCTTGTCCTAATTTTGTATCACCATAACTGAACCAACTTCCTGCTTTTTTAACAATATCCATATCTACAGCTAAATCAATTATTTCACCAACTTTAGAAATTCCTTTTCCATACATAATATCGAACTCTGCTTTTCTAAACGGTGGAGCAACTTTGTTTTTCACTACCTTAACTCTTGTTCTATTTCCAAGAACCTCATCTCCATTTTTAATTTGAGAAGACCTTCTAATGTCTATTCTAATAGATGAATAAAATTTTAAGGCATTACCTCCAGATGTTACTTCTGGATTACCAAACATTACCCCAATTTTTTCTCTTAATTGATTAATAAAGATAACACAGCAGTTCGCTTTTTTAATTGATCCTGTTAATTTACGCAATGCTTTAGACATTAAACGCGCTTGTAATCCCATTTGAGAATCACCCATTTCTCCTTCTATTTCCGCTTTTGGCGTTAATGCTGCAACGGAATCCACCACTAATAAATCAATAGCACCTGAACGAATTAAATTATCTGCAATTTCTAGGGCTTGCTCCCCATTATCTGGTTGTGAAATAATTAAATTATCTATATCTACTCCTAAATTTTTAGCATAAGTTGGATCAAATGCATGTTCTGCGTCTATAAAAGCACAAATACCTCCTTGCTTCTGGCATTCAGCAATTGCATGAATAGTTAACGTTGTTTTACCTGAAGATTCTGGTCCATAAATCTCTACCACTCTTCCTCTTGGATAACCTTTTATTCCTAACGCTAAATCTAAATTTAATGAACCTGTAGGAATTACATCTATATCGGCAATTGGAGCATCTCCTAATTTCATAATAGTTCCTTTCCCGTAAGATTTTTCCAATCGATCCATTGTCAATTGAAGTGCTTTTAATTTTTCTGCGTTTACTGCTTTTGCTTCGGCCATGATATATTTATTTTATACTGAGTAATTATTTTTAACACTACAAATCTAGGTTTTAAAATCTACAAATTGTAGTTTAGTTGAAAAACTTTTAAAAACGTAGTGTTTTCAATACTCAGAAGAAGTATTTTTTCTTAAGGGTCATACTCAATATGAAAAATAATGTTTTCGATACAATTCTGAATGAATTCAGAATCACTCGAACTGACATTTTTTAATTAAGTTCTGCTCTAATTTGTTCGGTATGAATCTTTGTTTTCACCTTTTTTATGATGCTTTCAATTAATCCATTTTCATCTATAATAAAAGTTGTTCGGTGAATTCCATCGTAAGTTTTACCTATAAATTTCTTTTCACCCCAAACACCATATCTATTTAAAAGCTCCTTATTGGTATCAGCTAATAAATTAAAAGGTAAGCTGTGTTTAACTATAAATTTCTGATGTTTCACTTCATCATCTGCACTAACTCCAATTACTTCAAAACCATCTGCTTTTAAACTCTCATAATTATCTCTTAAATCGCAAGATTGTGTTGTACAACCAGGAGTCATATCTTTTGGATAAAAGTAAAGGATTATTTTTTTTCCTTGGTAATCAGCAACCTTATGCAAGTTCCCATTTTGGTCTTTTATATCAAATTCTGGAGCTTTATCTCCTACTTTTAAATGAAACATCGTTAATTA
>JAESTF010000041.1 GCA_016763795.1 Flavobacteriales bacterium | reverse complement strand
ATCTAAAATAAATGAAGGTGCCATTTTTTATATTAAAATACCGAGGTCTTAATTGAATCAACAAGGGCATTGCGCGTGTACCGAAGCAACCTCATGAATAAGAGTTACAAAGGTTCAAAGTTACAAAGTGTGCAACGTCATTTCGACTGCGCCCAAGACAGACAATGAGATACAAACTGCTTACTAAGTTGCAATTTTGGATGTGTATTTCCTTTTGCGATGTTTTGGACGGGTACACTTTCGGGCATTCCACTTGGTGATTCAGAGCAACCATCCATTAAAAAGGTTCTTATAGTGCCTAAAGGTTGTACCAGCAAAGGAATAGAACAGTTTTGAGTTTCTATATTTACCCATAAAGAATCGATATGATTCCATGTGTCGAAACCAACCTGACACTCTGATGTTGTACAATTGTTGTATGTAACAGACAACGCCCCAGTAGTTCCTAATTCTGGCCTAGGGTCTGGTGCCCATCCGAAACCAGTTCCATAACCATATGCAGTGTTGGGTAGGCAATTTTCATCCAATACCTGAACATTAGAGGCATTGCAGTTGGTAAAGCAAATCATCGCTCCCCATGCACTGAAGCCTGCACTTTGTTTATCTTGTGGCCTTATTGCATTAATACTCTCAACATCACAATTGTTAATCTGTATTCTTATACCATATACTTCCAATCCTGTAGCTTTAGCACAGGTATGAACAGGACAAACGCCACCAATTATATTTTTTGCTTTAAAGTTATTTACCACAACATTGCTGGTTATAAAAAGAGACATGCCATGACAATCATCACAACATCCTTTTAAATTGAGAGAATTACAATCCGTATATTCTATGTCGTGACAAAACATAAGCAAATATCCTATCGCCGTATGGCCAGCTGTTTTTGTTTGTCCTTGAAAATGGGATTGAAAGTTTTCCGAGGTACATGATTTGGTACGTATTTCTGAACTCTTATCATAACTAAAACCTAGCACCCCTCCATCCTTATTGGTCATGTTGTTAACGGCACAGTTCTCTATTTCTCCTTTTGATGATTTGTAAACTAATATACCAGCACACGAAGGAGCAGTAACGGCAATATCATGCACCTTGCAGTTTTTTACTTTGAAGAGTTCTGATGTGGCAATTAATATTCCACAGGGCGCAAGACCTTTTACCGTTGTTTCAAAATGTTTTATATTTTTTATGATGATATCAATAACTGTTAATCCAATTGATTTTTTTGCACACAAACCATAATAGCTAGCTCCATCAATTGTTCCATTCTTTACCGTAACATCAGCAGCATTTTTAATAGTGATGCCATTGAATTTCTCAGCATTATTTGGAATGGGCACATTGATTGATAGTGTGAAACCCTTTAAATCTAGTTCCACAATACCAACAATTGTAATCGCTGAACTTGGGGAAGTTGGGGACCAACTTAGATTTCCTGCAAACGTATATTTTCCTGGGATTTCAAGAAGAATGCCCTCTGGCGGAATCTCGCTTATGAGACTTTCTGTTTGGAGCTTTGGAGCTACTGTTTGTACAGCAGGCAAGTTGTCTTCACTAAAATTGAATCTACTATTATGTCGTTTTACTAATGTTTCGGTGTCTATATTTTTAAAAAAATCATTTGAAAAGATGTTTTCAAGTATGTTTTTAGAGGTTGCTTTTGTCATATTCAGCTATATTAATGGTTCTTAATAATGGTGTTTACCGGTTTCGACTATGAGTAGTTACATGGGTAATACTCAGTTTTACAGGTGCATAGCAGACTGAAAACCAATTGAAATTTGAGCCTTTCAAAGGCAGGCTCTCGTATAAAAACGAGCACCTAGTAGGTTATGATACCCATTCTTGCATTTTGTTTTATAGTCAAGTCCTATGATGGTCGATAATGTTATCAAGAGGAAATTTAAATTGGTGTTTTTGCTCCTTTAGCTCCCATATGTTCTATCCATGCATATCCAACATCTTCGTGCTGCATTGATTCTAAATGGTGTTTAGCTGCTTTTGCTTCTAAATGTTTACCCGCTTTCGCTTCTATATGAGGTGCATCAGAATCAATTGCTAAGTTTTGTACCTTTGAATCTTGAGGCAAATGAACAATTTCTGCGGTTGCGGCACTTTCGAAAAAAGGGACTACCCATGTTTGAGAAATAATTGAGATTTGATTAACCTGAGAAATAGCACGCAATCTTAAAACTAAATCCTTATCGTTTGAGTCAATATTCTTGTCTAAATTACCGCTATGCAACATATTTGCATAATCTGCCAAAATACTACGCATTCTTGAATGGGCACGAATGGTAATTAATACATCACACGCCCATGGAAAATTGGAATTATATTTTGGGTCTACATAGTCAATTATTTTTATTTCAAAAGGGTTTGTCCATGAGGCTGAATCTGGCTGATTTTCCAATATTTCGGGACATTTTGGCAATAGATTCTGTAGCGCAGAATAAGATGAGGTGATGTCATCGTCCATGATTCCAGTGTACACATTACTACTGGCTGATTTACACCAATCAAAATCATCTGTTGTTTGTGTTCCTTTAGGTGGGCGGGGTGTTGATTGAAACCATAAAGCCCAAAAACTAATTGAGGTTCCCGCATAAATGCCTTTTGTAAATTGAACAGGCATCCAATTTCCAATATAAAAGGGTGTTGGTTTTGGTTTGGGTTTTGTTTTTTCCTTTAAGGATGCCAACACCGCCTTTTGTGGGTCTGCTAATTTATTTTTTAAAATATCTTTAAAAATAGCATCGCAATTGTCACCTGTTTTAGTATGAATTTGCTGACTGGATTGTCCTCCACCATCCATCCAAAACATTCCTTGAGTACCAAAAAAATAATGGTTGCTATTAAAGTTTAACGTATTCTTAGCATCCGTTAGAAGTTCTTTATAATTGAGAAGCATACTCCAGTCTAAAACGTTTAATCTAACCTGACCAATTTCTGCAGATGAATTTGGTGCGCCTTTTTTAGTACTTTGCAATCTACCTGTGTATCCATTTGCTAGGCCTTCGCCTACTACTCCTCTAGTATCTTGAAGTTTCATAGAAAAGGAATAAGAATATTTTTGTACAGTCGAATTCCCATTTTTATCATACTTCCATAAAAAAGCGTTTCCAGCAGATTTAATGGTATAGATACAGCCTGGTTGACCTACATAACCTTTGTAAATTCCTTTAAATT
>JAESTF010000009.1 GCA_016763795.1 Flavobacteriales bacterium | reverse complement strand
TGTAAAACTGCCTTCTAATTGTTCTGCTAAAGTTTCTATTAAACCTAACCCAAACCCAGTATAATCTTTTTGAGGTTCAAGCCAAGTACCATTGTCAGTATAAATTAATTTAAAATTACCACCACTCCCTTTTATGATACTAATATTTATATGTCCTTCTTTTTTGAAAGCATGTTTAATAGAGTTAGATAATAATTCATTAATCAATAAGCCTAAAGGAACGATCGTTTTTAAACCAATTCGCTCAATTTCAGAGCTAATATTGAATTTAATTGGGGCGCCTATATTAGAAGTCTGAATAACATCTTTTGATAAATCTGTTAAGTAAGGTTTAATGTCAATGTTTGCCATCTCTGCTTCTTGATAGAGTTTTTTGTGGATCAAGGACATTACCATTATTCGATTAATAGCTTCATTAAAGTGCCTTTTTGCTTCATTAGATTGTAATTCTCCCTTTTGTAGCCTTAATAAACTAACTACTATTTGTAAATTGTTTTTTACTCTGTGGTGTATTTCTTTTACTAAGGTTGTTTTTTCGTTATTTTGAGCAGAGATGATGGTATTTCTTTCTTTTAAGTTGTTGTAGGAGTAGTTATGAAATACAACAAATTGATAAACGATATAACTAATTGAGAGTACCGCTCCTAATATGTCTATAGTTACAATTATTCGTTGAGAATCAGTTAGGTAACTGATGTTTTCTAAATTAATATTAATACTAAATAGCATGTAGTATATAATAGTAAGAATATTTATAATTAGTATAATTAAACCATACTTAAGCCCTAGACCGAAAAAAGAAAAAATTATAATAACAATAATCCACAGGAAATCACCAAAATGGATAAGCGTATTAAAATAATTTATAGTATAAAAGACGATTAGGGATCCTGAAATAGATATAAAATAATAGACAAATTTATATTTATTTGTTTTTGATAAAAATAATAATGTACTAACTCCAATGACGGAACAAAGGCTATAAATAATACTTTCTTTATTAGGATGAGTAAGAGAAATAAAGGTTAGTAATGAAAAAGTTAGGGTAAAAAAAAGAGCTAATCGCCAAGCAAGGGTATATTTTCCTTTCCCATAGAAATTATCTATAGAATCCGTATTTGGAGAAAAAAAACTCACTAGATAAAATATTTTTTTTCAGTTAACACCTTTAGTTTTTCTTGAGGTATTGTTTCTTCTGCAACGGCAGCTTTATCCATTCTATTAAAAGCTCTTTTTTTATCCGGTAATTCATTTACCTTTTTTGACATTGAAATATAGTTTGTCATAAAAATAATAATAATTTCGATAAATAAGATTTTGTATATTCGTTTAATTAAATATTCTTAGATGTCCAATAAAACAACTGAATCCGATTCAAAATACAGCCATTTAGAAAAAATGGAAATAAATGAACTTTTATCAAGTATTAATGCTGAGGATAAAACAGTTCCTGATGCTATTGAAAAAGTAATTCCTAGCATTGAAAAATTAGTAAAAATAATTGTTGAAAAGATGGAAGAGGGAGGAAGACTTTTTTACATGGGAGCAGGTACGAGTGGAAGGTTGGGTGTAGTTGATGCATCTGAATGCCCACCAACATTTGGAGTAGAACATGGAATAGTTATTGGGTTAATTGCTGGTGGAGATTCTGCGATGTGGAAAGCAGTTGAATTTGCAGAGGATAGTACAATTCAGGGATGGAAAGATTTACAAAAGTACAATGTGAATAATAAAGATGTTGTAATTGGAATTGCTGCTTCAGGAAGAACTCCTTACGTTATAGGCGCGTTAGAAATGTGTAATGAAAATGAAATAGAAACAGGTTGTATAGTTTGTAATGGAAATAGTTCTATTGCTGATGTTGCTAATTACCCAATAGAAGTTATTGTTGGTTCTGAATTTGTTACAGGGAGTACGAGAATGAAATCAGGAACAGCTCAGAAATTAGTTTTGAACATGATTTCTACCTCAGTTATGATAAGACTTGGGAGAGTAATTGGGAACAAAATGGTAGACATGCAACTTAGCAATAATAAGTTAGTGGATAGAGGAACAAAGATGGTAATGAACCAATTAGATGTAAGTTATGAGAAAGCTAATGAATTGCTATTAGAATATGGTAGTGTTAGAAGGGCAGTTAATTCTAAAAAGAATTGAACTGATATCCTAAAATAAATGCAACACAAGAGCTATTAGTAGATTCTACAGAAGGAGGAATAATGTATGTAATATATACCTTTTTAGAATCTTTAGGCTCAAATACATAAATGTCCTGTCCTTCTTTTCTAATATCTTTTAACGCAAAAATATTTTTTCTGTTTTTATCTCCTGCTTTTTCGTATGAGATATAAATTTGAAAATTTTTATCTGCTCCGTTAATGTTGAAAGCAAACCTGTATTTTTGGCCATCAAATAAAGGGACTTCTATTTCTTTTCCTTGAAATTTAGAAGAGTAAGTAAATCGTGTAACATTAGATGCATCATATTTATAATCAGGATTAAGTTCTTTTTTTAATTCTGATTTTAATAATTTAACGTTGCATAATTCAGTTGTTTGAAAAGCAACTCCAACAAAACCAATAACAGCTAGTAATAAGAATATTGTACCTTTTTTCATAATAATTTAGATTAACTTATTTTGTATCCCATTAAAAACACAATGCATCCTGAAATGCCTTCTTCCTCAACTCCAGGTAGGATATAATCAATGTACATTGTTTTTGCATTTTCTGGCTCAAAAATAAAAACATGTTGATCAGTTTCACTTCCTTTCACTGAGAAAAGTAATTTTCTGTTTCTTTCATCATGCTTTTTATCATAAATTAAAATTTCGAAATCTGAAGGAAGTGCTGCCGTATTGAATAGGAGCCTATATTTTTCACTCGAAAAAATTGGTACTTGAATTTCTGTTCCTTGTTTTTTATTTTCTAATATAAAACGATTAATATTAGAAGAATCATATTTAAAATCAGGTCTTAATTCTTTAATAAGCTCATTCTTTAAAGCACGAGTATCACAATCTGATTTTTCTATTGCAGCAGATGATAATGCTAAAATTGCGATAAGAGTAAAATATAATCCAAGTCTTTTCATAAGTAAAGTTTTTAATTAAGAATTATTATTCTCCAACAATTTTAGTTCTTAGTGCAGTAATATCATTGTTTAGATTATGAATAGCTTCGGCAGATAATCTAAATTGTTCTTCACTATCATTAAAACCAGTAAAATGTTTGTTAATGCTTTCTAAATCAGTAAGTAAATCTGATAATTGATTGTCATTATTATTTTGTTTAATAGAACCAATTAAGCTTTCTAAAATAATAGCTTGTTCAGATAATCTATTTATTAATTTTTCATTTCCTTCATTCTCATTAACTTTAACCCCAAGATACATGGTTTCTATCCAAGCCCCTGCAAAAATGATTGATCCTGCAGCTCCCATTTCATTTTCATCTAAATAGTCATCCATTTGCATTTGCAAATCAGCCATTATGTAAGTTAAAGAATCTTCATTTCCAACATTTGCTTCTAGTCTTTGAGATAAGCCCATTGCACCCATAACATCAGTCATCCATATTTTTTCAGACAATTTTTTTAGGGTAGATAAATAGTTAATAGATTCTTGTGTTTGGTTGTTCATAATACAGTAAGCCATATCTGCAGAATAAATACCGTAGTTTAATTTCTGATCTTGTTTAGAATTGTAGTTATCTACATTGTCAATACTATTTGTTAAATCACCAATATAAGTTAATCCAGCTCTTTTAAATAATTCAGCAATTTGTAATGGAGATGGAAAAACGTATTCTAGTTCATTTGTTTCTTCTATAGTTATTTCTTCAGTAACAACTTCTTCCTGGGTAATTATATTTTCTTCTTCCTGGTTACCACCACAAGCATATAAAAGGCTTGATGCAATTAATACAGCTGCTATTTTTATTGTTGATTTATACATAATTATAGTTTTGATTTTTTGTAAATAAATGGAATTTTTATGAGTTAGGCAATTTTATGTTTGAATAATTCCAACATTGTATGGTTTTTCAATAGGAGCATGGTTAGCTGCCTCTATCCCCATAGAAATCCATTTACGTGTATCCAAAGGGTCAATAATAGCATCAGTCCATAAACGAGAAGCGGCATAATAAGGAGAAATTTGTTCATCATATTTATCTTTGATGTTATTGTACATTTCTTCTTCCTTTTCTTTACTTATTTCTTCGCCTTTTCTTTTTAAAGATGCAACTTCAATCTGTAATAAAACTTTTGCTGCTGCTGTGCCACTCATCACTGCTAACCTAGCAGATGGCCATGCAACAATTAACTTCGGATCGTAAGCTTTACCGCACATAGCATAATTACCAGCACCGTAAGAATTACCTATTATTATCGTAAATTTAGGAACAACAGAGTTTGCCATAGCACTAACCATTTTAGCTCCGTCTTTAATTATTCCACCATGTTCAGAACGAGATCCAACCATAAAACCACTTACATCTTGTAAAAAGACTAGAGGTATTTTCTTTTGATTACAATTCATTATAAAACGGGCAGATTTGTCAGCAGAATCAGAATAAATAACTCCGCCAAACTGCATTTCTCCTTTTTTTGATTTTACCACTTCTCGTTGATTGGCTACAATTCCAACAGCCCAACCATCAATTCTCGCAGTACCACAAACTATTGTTTTTCCGTACCCTTCTTTATATTCATCAAATTCAGAATTATCGACCAAACGATTAATAATGTCCTTCATGTTGTATGGCTTCTCTCTTGTCTCTGGTAATATTCCGTAAAGCTCTTTCTCATCTAATTTTGGTTTTTCAGCTTTTGTTCGATTAAATCCAGCTTTGTTAGATTCACCAATTTTACTTATCATTCTTTTAATTCGATCTAAGCAATCATGATCATCTTTACATTTATAATCAGTAACCCCAGAAATTTCACAATGAGTTGTTGCTCCACCGAGCGTTTCGTTATCAATACTTTCTCCAATTGCAGCTTTAACCAAATAAGAACCAGCTAAGAATATAGAACCTGTTTTATCTACAATTAGAGACTCATCACTCATTATTGGTAAATAAGCACCACCAGCAACACAGCTACCCATGATAGCCGCAATTTGTGTAATTCCCATTGATGACATAATAGCATTGTTTCTAAAAATTCTACCAAAATGTTCTTTGTCAGGAAAAATCTCATCTTGTAATGGTAAAAATACTCCAGCACTATCTACTAAGTATATAATAGGCAATTTGTTTTCCATTGCAATCTCTTGAAACCTAAGATTTTTTTTTCCTGTAATAGGGAACCATGCTCCTGCTTTTACTGTTGCGTCATTTGCAACAACAATACATTGTTTACCGCTAACATATCCAATAACACCAACAACTCCTCCAGAAGGACATCCTCCGTATTCTTTATACATCCCATCTCCCACAAAAGCTCCAATTTCAATGCTATCAGTTTTTTCATCTAACAAGTAAGTTATTCGTTCTCTAGCAGTTAGTTTTCCTTTGCTATGATGTTTTTCTATTCTTTTTTTTCCTCCACCTAAATAAACCTCTTCAAGTTTTCTATTCAAATCTGAAACTAGAAGTTTATTTACATCTTCATTTTTATTGAAATTTAATTCTTCTTTTTTTGTCATGGTTATTTTTTTCGAAAACCAAAGATAATTAAAACATCTATATTTATGGAATTGTATATTTTTTACATCTATAATATAAATACATTTGAGCCTTATGATTAAACAATTTTCTTTTTTAACAGTTCTATTATTTTCTTTTATTGCAATAAATGCTCAAAATAGTATTACTGTTATAGGCAAAATTAAAGAGGCTAAAACAGGAAAACCCTTTGAAAATGTTCATGTAAAAGTAAATCAAAGAAGTATTGTAGTTAAATCGGATCTCAAAGGAAATTATCAGATTACATTTCAAAAAAGGAAACGAAATACACTTGTATTCTCTTTTATTGGTTATGAAACAACTTTTGAACCTATAGTAACAAAAAAAGATACACTTTATTTAGATATTAATTTAAAACAAAAAGCCGAGGTTTTGCCAGTATTTGAGTTTGGTGCAGAGCGTAAGCCTGAAATTGTATTTAAAAGTGCAAAAATTAACATTGCTGATTATGAGTTTTATGAAGCTGATTTTTTGTTTTTAGTCTATGGTAAACGACTAAATAAGGATAGTGAAATATATTTAGTGGATGAAAATGAAACTATTATATCTAAACATTTTGTACCTGGAGAACCAGTTGAGTTGTATACTGATTATTTAGGTAATGTAAATTTAATTTGCAAAAAAGCCATTTATAGAGTAGGGGTTCAAAATGATAAAATATCTATTTATGAATTACCCATGGATGATTTTAACCAATTGGTTAAACCAATTGTAGATACTTTAGAAGGAAATCTTTTGTTTTCTGATTTTTTAAGACAATTTCCTCGCTTTAAATACTATGCTTTTAGTTCTGAAGATACTACATTTTCAGTAATAAAAGAAGTAATCCATAAAGATATGGATTGGAAATATAACTGGGAGTATGAATATTTGAGCACTGCTGATAAACAATTTGCTAAGCGAATGGCTAAGCGATTAAAAGGATATGATAGATATGATATCGCAGCTTCAATGACAGGGTTTGCTAATGGTTTTTTGTATGAAACTGTTTATGCACCACTATTTGTGGTTAATGATACCATAAATATTTTTGATCATTCAGAAGGTAAAATATGGAAATTTGTAGAAGATACTGTTGATGTAGGAAGTGTTGAGTTTAATTATCATCAACCAAAAAAGAAAAGCTCTTGGAAACGAAAATTAATTATGGATGAAGTAACAGGGGTTATTTATGCCGTATTTTTAAAAAATGGATTTTATTATTTAAAAGAAATAAATGTGAGTAATGGAAAAGTACTGGCAGAACGGAAATTGACATATCAATTTGTATCTAAGCTTAAAGTAAAAGATGGGTATATTTATTATACCTACAAACCCAAAGCAACGTTACAAAAAAAGTTTTTATATAAAGAACTGTTTTAAATAAAAGCTTTGGGTATATAAAAAATTGTTGAATTCCAATGCCTTGTGTTATTTCTTTCCACGTATCAATTTCGAGTTCTATTTTAATAATACAGCACGTTGGCATGTTGCCAATAAAGTCGTCTGTTAAATAATTAGATAGTGATGTTATACTTGGGTTATGACCAATTAAAGCAATTTGGTTGTGCTCATTTGGTAATAAGTTAATAAGATGAGTTAGGTTGTTTAATGAAGCTTCATAAATAGAATTCTCGAATAGAATGGAGGTTTTAGGAGCAATCAATTCAGCTGTTGATGTTGTTCGTTGAGCAGGACTACATACAATTAAAGATGGATTAAAATCTAACTCAGCTAACTTCTTAGCCATAAAAGGAGCATCTTGTAGCCCTCTTTTGTTTAAAGGGCGCTCAAAATCTGTTAATAACGGATTGTTCCAGTCAGATTTTGCATGGCGTATTAGATAAATAACTTTCATTTTTCGATAAAACCACAAAAAACTTCGATTAAATTTTTTAAATATCGATAAGTTTTGTATTTTTGTAGACGAAATTAGTTAATTAATCGATATGATAATACTATTTATAGTTGTAATTGCACTTTTAGCTGCAGTTCTTCTTTTAAGAGGAGAAGGAGATAGTTATGGTAAAGGCAATACGTTTCATGATAATAATAAAAGAAAAATAAATTTTTCGGATAAGAATTTCTTTTTATAAAAATAATCCTTTACATAGATAGGTTTTGTGTATTGAAAAAGCCCGTTGAATTAATTTTCAATGGGCTTTTTATTTATCTAATTTTTATAAGTATCAAGTTCATTTGTTCCATTTCGATTAAAAGCTTTAAGTATTCACTTGTTTTTCCTTGAAGTAATAATTCTTTGGCTCTATTTTTTAATTCTAAATATCTTTTTCTAAGTTCTAACATTTTATAGTTTTTTTAATTTTGATAAAGACTTAATCAACATGTATGCCATTTTTTTAAAAAATAATTATTGGATGTTAAAAAAAGTTAAAAGGAAAACTGGTAAAACAAAGTTGATTAGATTTTGTATCTTTACCATAAGATTATGATTAGAAAAATTGGCTATATTATTCTTTTAACAGTTTTATCTACAACTGTTTTTGGTCAGACAGATGATGTTGAATATGTACAAGATGGGGGTGATTATGTATTAACCGCTGACTCTTTGACATTAAAAGATAAAATGCATTATAGTTTTGGAATGGGGGTTGGTTTTGGTAAATCTAGTGGTTATGGCGATTATTTTAGTACTTACTATAAAACAATGGTTAGTTATGATGTTTCACCAAGATTTTCTATAAATACTGGATTAATGTATGTAAATAGTACAGTAACTAATGTACCTATTGTTTCTGATTACAGGTATCAGTTCTTTTCAGGTAATATTTCTCAATATTATGCTTTTGTTGGAGGAGAATATAAACTAACAGACAGGTTGTCGGTTGGAGGTTCTATTTTTTATGACTTTACATCTTATAGTAATTTTGATGGTACACCACTTAAAATGAATTCAAACTTAGATAATTTAGGTTATTCTGCTTATGTAAAATATAAGGTAGCTAAAAATTTAACTTTTGAAGCCGAAATAAGAATGAATGATAAGAATCCTTACCAACAGGCTTCTAGTTCATTTATGAATGGGTTCTTTATTGGAAGAGATAACTCTTTTATTAGACAACGGTAAGTGCTATTTATTTTCAAAATCAAGACTAATAGAATTCACGCAATATCTTAAACCACTTTCTGTAGGTCCATCATTAAAAACATGTCCTAAATGAGAATCACAATTGGCATAAACAATCTCTGTTCTTTTCATACCATGTGTTTTGTCTACTACTTCTTTAATTTTCCCTTCTGAAATTTCATTATCAAAGCTAGGCCAACCACAGCTGGTATCAAATTTAGATTCTGAAGAGAACAACGCTTCATTACAACCTTTACACTTATATATACCATTATCATTGTGGATATAATATTCCCCCTTAAAAGGCATTTCAGTTCCCTTATCACGCATTACACGATATTCTTCAGTGGTTAATTTGCTATTCCAATCTTGGTTAGTTTTATTCATAAGTATATTATTGGAGTTTAAGAAAACGTTTAACCTTTAGTATAAGTATAGTAGCGATTTTATACGCAAGTCATTCCGTTTGAGACCAGCTGTAAATATAAAAAAGTGACTTTGATTAAGCACTAAAATCGCTATTATTTTTATACATTGTTGGCATTTCGTTATTTGTCTTTTTTACAATTATCCAGCATAGTATTGATGAGACAAGAGTTAATACTATTCCTAATAGTAGTTCAATCAAACTTTTGGCGAATAAATTCCCAATAGAATTTAAAGCAAAAAGAACCACAAATATCCAAATAATGAAATTAATTATCTTATTTGAAATATTGTTTCTAATGTTCTTAAATTTAATATGGAGAACGAAAATCAATATAGCATTTACCAATATTGAAATTGTTTCAAACACACGCATTTTATCTATTGAATTAATTTTACCCGCCCAGACTATTTTATAAGGGATAATTTCAAAAAGCACACAAAGATGAAAAAGGATAACTATTGAAAGTAATCCAATCATTAATTTCAATGCTGTATTTTTATTAATAATATTCATATGATAATAAAAATTAATTCCTATCAGGATTGCAGGAGAAATTCCTGTCGTTTTTCCTTCTGTAATATTTACATTTCGGTATGTTATTTTTGCTTTCAAATCAATCATAAACTTTTTCCCTTGATAGAATTCATATCCTATTGCTCCTATGATACCCAAGCCATTATGATATACTCTTTCTTCTTCATTTAAGTCAGGATCTTTAATGTCAAAAAATACAGGAGCATCTATACCTAATCCAATTCCGCCCATTATCCAAACCTTATCTGTGTACCAATATTGGATTGAAGGTGCAAGTACACCAAAATCTCTTAGTCTATCTCTACCAATTCCTGAATAGGAATAAACGGACGTATTTGATGTTAATAGAAGGGCAATATTTGATTTAAGCATATAACCGATTTTAAAATCTAAGGCTAAATGTGCTTCATTATGCTTTTTGGAAGGGAATGTTAAGAGAGAATGACTTATTCCTATAGATGTGCCAAATACAAATCCTTTTCTTACTATACTATGCTCTTCTTGCGAATATGCTAGTGTAGATAGACTTATAAAACAAATTATTAATACCTTATTAATCATAATAATGCTCTTTTATTTATAATAATGAAGCAAAAATATAATTATGTACTCTTACATAAGTTACCCTATGGTAACTTATGATTTGATGTGATTTTTTTTCTAATTCTACTTAGGCTTTGTGCGGTTATTCCTAGGTAAGAGGCGATATGTTTTTGATGTACCCTCTTTAAAACATCAGGGCGATTTTTCATTAAGTTTAAGTATCTTTCTTCTGCCGATTTTGTCATTAATTCAATATGTTGGCTTTGCTTTTCTACGTTGGAATGCTCCTCTCCAGCAAGGAAAAGGATGCTCCCCATTGGGGTTTCTTTCAATTTTTCAATATTTGATTTACTTATGCGGAGCAATGTTGAGTTTTCTAAAGAGACTATCTCAATTGGAGAAGGTTTTCCTGTTAATAAGGATATATCATCTGCGAGAAAATCGTTTTCTAAAAATAAATCAGTACAAATAGAATTATTTTTCTTCCAAATAAATAATCCTACTGAACCTTTTAATATAAAGTAGCCATATCTAGCAGTATTATATGCTTCCTTTATTATTTGATTTTTTTTATATGTGACTTCTTCACACAAGTCAGCAAATGCTTTCCATACTTCAAGTGGAGCTTCATAATGATGGTCAAATATTTTTTTCAGTATGTGTTCGTTCATCTAATCTGTGTAGTCTTTTTGAATAAATGCCAACTTACTTATTGGTCGCGTTTTAATGCAACTTACCATTGTGGTAAACGAAAGTAGGATTTTTATTTTACAAAGTCAAGATGAAAAATATTCTAATAGTTAAGGATTGGACACTCTTTAGAGGGAGTATTTATTACTTTTTATTTAGTAGTATTATCAATCCAATTTTTAGAATTTATAATCAAATTATTAAAGAACTATAATGTACGTACTAAGAAGGTTTCCCTTTAAGAATGTTTTAATCTGGACGAAAAAAGAAATTTTATTTTTCTTTATATTATCAACTTCTATTACAATTCTATTTGAATTATTGAATATAAAATGGTTGCAGGTCCCATTAACACCCGTAGGACTTATCGGCACTGCTGTGGCCTTTATGATTGGGTTTCAAAACAATGCTGCTTATGATAGAATTTGGGAAGCTAGGAAGATTTGGGGAGGTATCGTTAACACATCAAGAACTTTAATAATTACTGTAAGAGATAGCTTTTATTTACATAATCCTGAAAATAAGAAGGATGAAAAAGAAATATTGAAAATGATAACAAATAGGCATATAGCTTGGTTAACAGCTTTGCGTTATGCTATGCGTACTAAGAAAACATGGGAAGCATCTTATGAAAAGCTTAGTAAAAAAGAAGCCTTTCAGTATAACGTTCCAGAGTACAATTCACCGCTTGAAAAAGAAATAGAGGATTACCTATCTAAAGAAGAATTAGAGTATGTAATGTCTAATGATAACAAACCTAATGCTATAATTGGTCTTCAATCGAAACATTTTAGAAAGTTAACTGATGAAAAGAAAATTTGGGATTTTACGCTTTTAAATTTACAGCAGATGCTTCAGGAATTAACGGCTCTTCAAGGTAAATCTGAACGTATTAAAAATTTTCCTTATCCAAAACAATACGGAAGTATTGGGTATCATTTTGTGCATATTTTTATGTGGTTGTTGCCTATGGCAATTATTCCTTCTTTTGCTAATATGGGATTAGATATAGCAGAAACTAACCCATTTATTGGGCGTTATTTTGTTTGGTTAAATATTCCTTTTACAGTTGTTGTTATCTGGGTTTTTAACACAATGCTTCGTGTAGGTTTAGCTGGCGAAAATCCTTTTGAAGGTTCTCCTAATGATGTGCCAATTTCTAATATAGCAAGAGGAATTACAAGAGATATTTTGCAACTAGTAGAGGAGGACTCAAAAAATATTCCAGAGCCTTTTGAGAATAAGAATGATATTCAGATGTAGAATGCTATTTACTTAGAATAAAAAAAGCCTCTT
>JAESTF010000008.1 GCA_016763795.1 Flavobacteriales bacterium | reverse complement strand
AATTTGTTGTAAAAAAAAGCCCCTCGATTGTTTATAATCGAAGGGCTTCATTATTAGTTTTAAACTTTTAATTATTCAATTCGATTCTTTTTTAACCTACACATAAAAATACAGACAGGCCTCATATAATGAGGTGTCTTTATATTGAATGAATGGGCTATGTTTTGTTTCATTTTGTTTTATAAAAAAAGCGTTCATCTTAAAGATGAACGCTTTGATTTATTTTATCTATGCTACATCTCCTACAAGTTTCCTTGCATTTTAATATTGGTATGTAAAAAATATCTATTCATAAATTCTAAGGGCAAAACTATTACAAAATAGTTTAATATAATCACTTTAACATTAATTATTTTTCTGAGATAAGTTTCCTAAAATTTAAAAGCTTAATTTATAATTATCTTTTTAGTAACGATACTATTTCCAAGTCGAGCTTTTAAAACAAAAAAACCTTTAGGTAAACCCTTAAAAACAAATTCATTGTTATCAAATTTAGGAGTTTCAATTGTTTTAATTTTTTGCCCACTTACGTTATATAGTTCCAGTACGTCTAGTTTTTCGTTAGAATTAAAGTACACATGAACATCACCATTTTTTGAAGGAACAGGATATATACTAAAAGCATTTTCCAACTCATTTTCTTTAACTGAAGTTAGATTCCAATTGTCTTGAGCAATAGTTCCTCCCCAAATGAGTGTTGCTAAATAGGGGTTGTCAATAAAGGGGTTTCTGTTACCTTGCTCTGTTTCTAAAATTGTATTTCTGTTTTTTTCATATTGAGAAACAGTATCTTGAGCATTCCAATCTAAAAATAAAGTAATCATATCATCTATGGCAACAGAACTTCCTGTTCCAACATCAGTAGGATTACATTGAGATGGGTATCGTAAATACATATACATCATCATTCGGGCAACATCTCCTTTCCATTCATCGCCAGGGTACCAATTAGAACCAGAATTTCCTGCATTACCACTTCCTGTTGCAAATTTTTTACTTGCTCTACTACTATTCATCTGTTTATCACAAGCTCTTAAATGATGAGCATCTGTTCCAGCACTGGGCGTGTTAGTTACCATGCTTGGATTCGCCAAAGATTTAGCATAAGTGTGTTCTCTATTCCATAATCCAAGAGTAGCAGTTCCATTGTCAGTGGTATTTTTACTTCTAGTTCTATCAGTCATGAAATTTCCATCTGAATCATTATATCCATAAAGTAGCAAAACATTATTGGTGTTTGATGGGTCTAAATCTGTTTGTTTTAAGGCTACCCATACATCAGAGTATGTAAGTTGTGTAGTATGAGTAGTTGTTATTCTTTGTGCTAAAGTTGATTTTAAGCTTAACCCAGTTAACCCTAAATTTAGTCCATTGTAATACGGTTGTTGAGCAAATAAAACGGCACATAACCCTAATGAAACCAACAACGAAAATCCTTTCAATTTATTTATCATAGATATAAAATTACGGATTTATATCAAACAATTTGAATCTTAAAAATTAAAGGTATTCTATAAAGCCATATTCTTTTTTTTATCTAAATTCGTCCTAATGAAAAAAGCACTATACTTATTTTCTTTAATACTTATTTTTTCTTGTTCAGAGGAGTCTTTGAAGAATGAAGAGAAACTTGTTGTAGCACCGTCATTAGTTGAAGGGTCTTGGCTGTTAGAGTTTCATTTATCTGAAACTAATATTGCTCCTGTTAATTTTACACTAACTAAAAAGAATGATGAATATCAGGTTGAATTTTCTAATGCAGAAGAAAAAATAGTAGCAAAAAAAGTAACGATTGATGGAAAGAAAATATCTATACATGATCCTATTTTTAATACGTGGTTTGAGGGGGTGATAATTAACCCTACTAAAATTGAGGGAAAGTGGTTGAAAGGGGGCGATGATTATGAAATACCTTTTGTTGCCAATCATGGAATAAGAAATCGATTTGAAAAACAAAAAAATCTAAAAGAAACAAAAATCAATCTTAGCGGAAAATGGGAGGTAGATTTTAGTAAACAAAATCCGAGTGATCATTATAAAGCTATTGGACAATTTAAACAGGTTGATGATTTTATTACAGGAACATTTATGACTGAAACAGGTGATTATCGTTACCTTGAAGGAAATGTGTATAACAATAATGTTTACATGTCTTGTTTTGATGGAGCACATTTGTTTTTATTTAAAGGGTCTTTAATTAATGAAAAATTGTCGGGTGTCTTTTGGTCAGGAACCCATTGGGAAGAGCCATGGGTTGCTGTAAGGAATGAGCAATTTGAATTAACAAATCCTGATTCATTAACGTATATAAAAGACGGTTATGAGGAGTTAGCGTTTACGTTTCCTAATGTTAACGGAGAAAATGTTTCGTTATCTGATGAAAAATATAGTGGGAAAGTTGTTATTGTAAATATTATGGGACCTTGGTGTCCGAACTGTAAAGATGAAACAGCTTATTTGGCAGAATTGTATAAAAATAATAATGAAAAAGGACTAGAAATTATCGCATTATCTTTTGATCAATCGGATGATTTTGAGGTAGCTAAAGATAATATTACAAGGATTAAAATGTATTTTAATGCAGACTATGATTTTTTAATAGCAGGGAAGGCAAATAAAATTGCTGCAGCAAAATCGTTGCCAATGCTTAACCACATTATGTCGTATCCCACATCTATTTTTATTGATAGAAAAGGTAGTATTAGAAAAATTAGAACAGGTTTTTACGGGCCTGGAACTGGTGATTATTATACCAGGTATATTGAAAAAACGAATGATTTTGTTGCTAAACTTTTAGCTGAAGAAGTTGAAGATTAATTTAAAACGTAATCGTTTTAATTAAGGCTTCTTGTTCTCTTAGAAATTCACGCTTATTAAATTTGGGGGAATAAACATAGCCATCAATACAAATAACTCGGTTATTTTTTTCATCAACTAAGGTGTAATTAACAAAGGGGCCTCCCATAAAATCTTGGTGCATGTGCCACAGACCTCTTAACTCATTTACATAAACTCCATTTAAGCTTATTTCTTTTTGAATAGGAACATATTCCTTGTACGAAAGCATATAAGAACCATCATTAGTTCCTGAGACGTAATTTTTAGTGTAAAAATTTCTTTTCTTCATAAGGTTTGAAACCTCAAAAGTGCTGTCACTAACATATGGATAAGTGTAAATCATTATTCCTTGGCTTATTTGGTGTCCGCCTGCAGTTTTTTCTTTTCTCATCCAAAGAAAGTCGTCTGCTTCTTGAGCAACAATATATAGTTCATCTAAATTTAATGTTAAACCAAACTTTTTATTGATGTATTGTGCGTTTTTACTATTTGTGTTTACCCGATACTTATTCTGTAGGCGGGATAACTCTTTATTGTTAAAATAATCTAATAGAGCTGAGGCATTTTTAGTAACTGTTTCTGCTGCCAATTTATCATTAGGAGCTGTAATGGTAACTACTAATTGCGTTTCTGACCAAACCTCTTTTCTAACTTCTAACTTAATTTTACTTTTAGGCTTAATGTGTACCATTATAATATTTCTCATTGGATGAAATATTCTAGCAAACGATCGGTGCGGAACATGAATAATATTAAATAAAGGTTCACGTTGTGGTAAGCCAACTTGTTCTTGCGAAAATATTTGTTTTACGGCTTCTCCAGCTTTATTGTTATAATATAAAGAGTCCATTACCACCAATAAATCTCCTGACTTTCCAGAGGGGCTTGGGAGCACTCTTTCATTCATTTCATCACAAGAAAAAAATGAGAAAGGGATAATAAAAAGCAATAAAATTTTAAATGTTTTCATATAAATTAACCAACGGGTTTAATCCTAAGTTTAGTGCCCAGTTTTAATTTTTTAATGTCAATGTCTTTATTTAGCTTCTGAATTTGTTCAATGCTTGCACCGTCATATTTATT
>JAESTF010000040.1 GCA_016763795.1 Flavobacteriales bacterium | reverse complement strand
TAAATCAAAAAATAAAAATCGTAACCGAAATAAGAATCAAAACAACAACCAAAACAAAAATAGAAATCAGCCAAAAAAGAATGGTTAAAAGCTATAAAAAATTAACGGTTATTGTTATGTTGGGATTGCTTTCTTGTGATTCTAATAAGGTTTTTGAAGAGTATATTGAGGTAGAAAAAGCCAATTGGCAAAAAGAAAATATTGCTAGTTTTGCGTTTTTAGCAAAAGATACAATAACAGCACACAATCTTTATATTAATATTAGGAATACAGGGAGTTATGCTTATAGCAATATATATCTTTTTGTTACTATGCAAGGACCAAACGGAAGCTTATTAAAAGATACTGTAAATTGCATTTTAGCAGATAATAGAGGTAAATGGCTGGGAACTGGGATTGGAGATTTATGGGATTTAAGAGTTCCTTATGTCGGAGGTTTTAAGTTTAGCCAAACAGGAAACTATACTGTTTCTTTAGAACAAGCAATGCGTGTTGAAAATGGATTAGATGGTATTACCGATATTGGGTTAAGGGTTGAAACGGTAAAGTAAGCTAAAAAACGGAAGTCAGAAGTTTAAAATATGTCAAAACAAGAAAAAAAATCCAATAACAAAAAGAAACTCCTTATTTTTTGGGGTATGGTTTTACTGCCTGCTTTATTGTTTTTGGCAACGATGTGGGGAGCTAAAAATGGAACGTTAGGGTTTGAAGAACTGCCAGATCTAGAAGAGTTAGAAAATCCAAAAAGCAATTTAGCTTCCGAAATAATTACTTCGGATGGAAAAGTGATTGGGAAGTATTTTCTTCAAAATAGAACGAATATAAAGTACGATGAATTATCTCCTTTTTTAGTAGACGCTTTAATTGCGACTGAGGATGAACGTTATCGTGAACATTCTGGAATAGATTTTAGAGGTTTGGTGCGAGCTGTTGTAAATTTAGGGAGTGCTGGTGGGGCGAGTACTATTACACAGCAGTTAGCTAAAATGATGTTTCACGGCAGACCTGGTGGTGGGCTAAATCGAATTAAACAAAAATTTCAGGAATGGATATTAGCTGTTGAGTTAGAAAAACGATACACCAAAAATGAAATCATTATAATGTATCTTAATAAATTTGATTTCATTTATAATGCTGTTGGGATAAAGTCGGCTAGTAATGTTTATTTTTATAAAGCTCCAAAAGATTTAAATATTGAAGAGGCAGCAGTGTTAGTTGGAATGGCAAAAAATCCTTCACTATACAACCCTAAAAGGTTTCCAGAGAATGCATTAAAACGAAGGGAGGTTGTTTTTGCTCAGATGAAAAGAAGCGGTATGATTACTCAACAAGAATACGATTCGTTAAGAGTCTTGCCAATAGTTTTAGATTACAAACTGGTTGACCATAAAGAAGGTATAGCTCCTTATTTTAGAGAAACATTGAGACTGAAATTGCAAAAAATGTTAAAAGAAAAAGATGTAGAGGGAAATTATGTTTATGCAAAACCTGATGGCACACCTTATAATATTTACAGAGATGGGTTAAAGGTTTTTACCACTATAAACTCCCGTATGCAAAAACATGCGGAATCAGCAGTTAACGAATACATTGCTCAAACTTTACAAGGGCAATTTAGTAAACATTTAAAACGGTATAGAACCAAAAGATACCCTTATGACGGAGGGTATAAAGGAATAAGCGCAAAACAATATGTTTCGTTACTAAATTCTGCAAAAGAAAAAACGCCACGTTACAGAATTTTAACAGGTAAAGAATGCTGGAATTGTGGGAGGAGAGGCAAAAGCATGAAAAAAGAAGGTAAATATTATGTGTGTCAGGCAGAAGATTGCGGAGAAAAAAGATGGGCAACGAATAAAGATTCTATTGATATTATTTTTGACACAAAAATTGAAATGCAATTATTTTCGCACCAAGATAATATTGATACGGTGTTAACACCAAATGACTCTATTAAATATTATAAAGCATTTTTACATACAGGGTTAATGTCTGTTGATCCGCATACCGGTTACATTAAAGCTTGGGTTGGAGGGGTTAATTTTCAAAACTTTGCTTATGACCATGTTACGAGTACTCGACAAGTGGGGTCTACTTTTAAGCCTTTTGTTTATGTAACAGCAATTCAAAATGGATATTCACCTTGTCATGAAGTACCTAATGTACAATACACCTTCCACAAAGGAGATTTTGGTTTGCTAAGAGATTGGACACCTAGAAACTCTGGAAGCCCGAATAATGGTTGCCCTGTTTCATTAAAATATGCTATTGCAAACTCGATGAATACGATTACAGCATGGGTAATGAAACAATTTGGACCGCAAGCGGTAATGGACCAGGCAATCGCGATGGGGATTAAAAATCATTTAGATCCTGTTCCTTCGTTGTGTTTAGGTGTTGCTGATTTAAGTGTATATGAAATGGTTGGTGCAAATGCTACTTTTGTTAATAAAGGCGTTTACATAGAACCGACTATGTTTACTCGTATTGAAGATAAACATGGGAACGTGATTATTGATAGAAATCCCGAAACCAATGAGGCTATGAGTGAAGAAACTGCTTATGTAATGTTAGATTTAATGCAAGGAGTTGTTGATGGAGAATACAATAAGTGTATGGGTGATGATAGGCTTAGAAGAGGTAGAAATGGAGTTTATACTTCTGGAACAGGGATGAGGTTGAGAGGCCGAATTTCAGAAAGAAGACCTTACGTTGGTCATAAATATCCAATAGCTGCTAAAACAGGGACAACACAAAACAATTCTGATGGATGGTTTATGGGGTTAACACCCGATTTAGTTACTGGTGTTTGGGTTGGAGCTGATGAAAGGGCAATTCGTTTCGCAACAACAACCATGGGACAAGGAGCAAATACAGCCTTACCAGTTTGGGGTTATTACATGCAAAAAGTTAAAGCGGATAAGAAACTAAATTATCCTGATATAGATTTTGAAAAACCAGACAAACCTTTAAGCATTGAGTTAAATTGTATTAAGTACAATGAAATGAAAAATGGTAGTTTTGGTGGGGGAGGTTCAGACTATTAAAAAATAGAATTATGGCAATAAATAAAGTTGTTGCAAATGTACAAGAAGCAACAAAAGGAATTGAAGATGGAATGACTTTAATGTTAGGCGGTTTTGGTTTATGCGGAATACCTGAAAATTGCATTGCTGAAATGGTAAAAATGGACGTGAAAGACTTAACGTGTATTTCTAACAATGCTGGTGTTGATGATTTTGGATTGGGGTTGTTACTTCAAAAAAAACAAATCAAAAAAATGATTTCTTCT
>JAESTF010000039.1 GCA_016763795.1 Flavobacteriales bacterium | reverse complement strand
TGTGCCTTGCCCCTCTGGTATGGCCGATTGAAAAAACCGCTGGCGGCAATGACTAACTGATAGTTGATTGGCTGGTATTGAAGGAAGCAACGTCGCTTCTGGGAAATACCAGCCGCAAATTTTAATACAGCGAAACTTTTACAGACGGAGGTCTTTCTGAATAGGAAAGAATCTAGATATGAAATTAGCATTCAAGCAAGAGATCGATAACAAGTTCAATAGCTTACTAAAGCCTGTCCTAGTGCTCTTCGCGAGTAGCCTGGCACTGGTTTCCAGCCTGGCGACAGCAGAGCCGGACTACGAATACACCAAGCACAGTTATGCTAGTGGTCAACACACTGAAGTTGCCTACGAGGGTTGGCGAGTAGATGACAGCGGTGCTATTACGTTCACGTTTGGTTACTTTAATCACAACTGGGAAGAAGAACTCGATATTCCCATTGGTGAGAATAACCGCTTCACTACGGGTGACCCGGACCGTGGCCAGCCTACTCATTTCTTGCCGCGTCGAAATCGTTTTACCTTCGATGTGCCGGCGCCTGAAGGCTTCGCTGCAGATGATGAGTTGGTGTGGGAGGTGACGTCTCCTAACGGAGTGACCCGCGGAGCCTACGCGACTCTCAGAGATGATTACAAGATAGAAAATATAACGATCATGTCGGAAACTGGCTCTCTAGGAGCTGGTTCGTCCGATGAAACAATCAGGGCTAATACTCCGCCAGTGTCGGAGCTAATCGGAGACACTATTCGGACGGTTAGTGTGGGTCAAGCCCTGACGTTTCAGACTCGAGTTAGTGATGACGGCGTTCCAGAGCCCTTCGACCCCATGCGGCGCGTCAGGCGTCTCGGGGGTGCAGCCGCGGCCTTCATAACGGAAGAGTCGGTTCGCGAAAGAATGATGATGATGCCACCGCCAAAACCCACAGTGGCCAAGAATAATGGTTTGTTCTTGTCCTGGAATGTTTACCGAGCTCCAGAATCCGTAACGGCGGCACAGGATGTGGTGCATTTCGATCCGCCGCAGATTAAGCCTTGGGAAGATACCCGTCCTACAGCTAACTCACCTTGGAGCTGGCTGTGGATACCGCCGGAGTTACCTGAAGATGGAATCTATGAAGTGTCTGTCACCTTTGATGAGCCAGGTACTTACCTGCTTTGGGGGCGCGCAGATGATGGCGGGTTGTACCAAGATCAATACCTGACGGTTAATGTTACCCGGTAGGTTTTTTACAGACAGCTAGGTAGAGATGTTCTAGTAATAACCCTAGAGCTATCAACTATGAGCAAAACCAGGGGAGGGATTACTTCCTCTGGTTTTTTTACGATTTAACAGTCAGGAGATTGATGTGGGTGTAGTGCGTAGCGTGAAGAGTCGCAATTTGGTAAGCCAATCTCGAAAACCATTCGTGAGCCTGTTGTTGTCTCTGAGTTTTTTGTTCTCGTTATCGGCCAGTTCATTGGTTCTGGGCCAGCATGTTATGCCTGGCATGTCTGATCACGGCGGTCTGCAACTTTCTACTGTGCCTGCTGATGACGAAGTCGTTGCTAAGGCCCCCCAGTCGATCATGCTGAATTTTGAGTCTGAGGTGCGGTTGGTGAAGCTGGCGCTGAAAGAAACGAAGCAGGGCGAGATCCTGATCGATTTTCGATATAACCCGGCTGTGGGCATGCAATACATGCAACTGCTTCCCTCGCTGGCGGCAGCTGATTATTACAAGGTTGAGTGGGCAGCGCTCGATGCCAGTGGCAAGCTAGTTAAGGGTAGTTTCTACTTTTCATTTGGAGATGAAGCCAAGCCCCCATCTTCTTACATGCAGGGAATGGATCACAATATGCAGATCATCTCGCCAGATTATAGGTTGCTTTAGGAGCTAGTGCCCCGTCATATCCTATAGGGTAGACATATACCACCAAAGAAGAATCAGGGTGGGTACTAATATGACGGTCATGAGGGCCGTGATGGCGATCATTTTATTGGCCCACAATCTTTTCATGCTTAATCCTCTGCACCTTCAGTGGTTTTCATGCTCATTTCCGATGAAGGCAGTGTCAATTTAAATCAGGTTGCTCAGATTTTATTTCGGCATTTCTAATTACATAGATAGTCTGGGTTTCCGATTCATCTATGATGGTTTTTATTCTTGCTTTGACAGAGAATGTCTTGCCATCTATACGCTCCATGATTGCGCTAAGCTCTTGTTCTTTATCGGTATTTTTGTGCCAATAATTCCCAGAAAAAAGATCGTCTATATACATCTTCCTAATTGCCTGTGAATTAGTATATCCGAATACGTTCTCCGCCCTTTTGTTCCAAGTTAGTAATAAACCCGCACTGTTCACAGTGAGGATGATATCGACAGAGTTGTCGAGAATAAACCTTAGGTTTGCCTCTGATCGTGTTTTCTCTTTGAGCAACGTGTTCAGCTTGGAATGGGCATTCTCTATTTCCGCAAGGACCAGCGCTGACACCAGTATCGGAAATACCAGGACATCTAAGTAGTACAGCAGATACACCATTTCAGTCGAATCGACAATGAGTAGTGCTATTCGAATGGACGCAAGTGAGATGCCACTGAGAAATAACAGAATTTTCCCAGATAGAGCGGCAATTTCCGTGTGCCTGATTTTCCAGAGAACCGCCAATACAGTAAAGATTGCAGGCAGAGTAATCGCAAGCCAACTGAGTGTTGAGTGAGGGTATCCGGTAACGACAGTAAAGACGAGCCCAAGAGCGTATGAAGCGAATAGGAGGCCAAGGAGTATCTTGTGGTTGGTACTAAATACGCTTTCTTTGCGGATAATGGCGCAGAGCAACATCCAGGATGCAAAAAATTGTAGAAAGAAAGACAGAAGTAAAGCTAGGAAAGATTCAGGGCTGAAGGATAGCAACAGTGCTGGAATCTGTCTTAGGGCTTCGATTCCGATGGCAATACTACCCAGCAACAAGTAGGGCTTGCGCGTGCTATTGTAATTTACCCGCAGGCTAATAAAGGCCATCAGGTTGAGGATAAGAATGAAGCCTGTAGCGACTAAAACATAGGCAGTTGGTTGGTTCAAAATTCTAGATCTCGGCTCTTGGGCTTTTCGTGTCGGGACAACTTATCTTAGATAGCATTTAGGCTCAATATTTTACTACCAAAGAAGAAGATTAATGGGCCTACCAAGTTAAATCATCCGGGATCTGAAAGTCGGCATAGGGGTCATCTTCTTCACCAATAGTATTTTCTTGGGCCTGGAACGCCACGACCTTAGCATCACGTT
>JAESTF010000366.1 GCA_016763795.1 Flavobacteriales bacterium | reverse complement strand
TAAACCATTCATTGCAGCTCCAATAGCAATACCAGAAAAACCATTTTCAGCAATAGGAGTATCAATTACTCTTTTTGCTCCAAATTCATCTAGCATACCTTTACTTACTTTGTAAGCACCATTATATTCTGCAACTTCTTCACCTAAAAGGATAATGTTCTCGTCCTTTCTCATTTCTTCACTCATTGCTTCACATAAAGCTTCTCTAAATTGAATTTCTCTCATCTTTTTTAAGTTCAAAAGTTTAAAAGTTCAAGGTTTAAGGTTGTTAGACTTTTATTCTTGAATGTTGAATAATATCATTTGTAAATGAATCATAAAATTATGAAATTTGATGAATGATTATATCAACTATAAGTTGCGAAATTATAAAATAAAAGTAGTTTTCTGTAGTTTTTAATATTTAAAGCTATTTTTGGAAAATAAATGACAACTAATAAAGAATTATATAAACAGTTTTGTGACCAGGAGGATGTTCCGTTATTTATTCAATATGAATGGTTTAATGCAATTTATAGGGATGATGAATGGAATGTTGCAGTTGAAAAAAAAGGGAATGATATTGTTGCCATATTACCTTATGTTGTTTCTAAAAAGAAAAGCTTTAAAATTATTACACCTCAATTTTTAAGTCCATATCAAGGGGTTTGGGTAAAATATCCTGCAGGACAAAAATATGCTTCAAAAATTGGCTATGAAAAAGATATAATTAATGGGTTAATAACGCAATTACCCCAAATAGATGCTTTTAAACAAAATTTTTTACCAAGCTTCACTAATTGGATGCCTTTTAATTGGAAAGGTTATGATCAGTCTACAAGATATACTTATATAATTAATGATATTTCGGACACAAAAAAAGTATTTATAGATTTTAAAGATAATATTAGAAGAGAGATACGAAAAGCTGAAAAACAATTAACGATAGAGGTTGTAAATAATATTGATTTGATGTTTGAGATGAAACAGAAAATTTATAATGAAAATAATGACACTTATCCTATTTCTTTGAGTAAGCTGAAAACACTTTTTAACTATTGTTTTGATAATAAATGCGGAGAATTAATAGTAGCGAAAGATGAAGAAGGAAATATTCATTCTATTCTTTTATATGTATGGGATAGGCAATCTGCGTATTATTTACACGGAGTTACAGCTTCAGAATTTAAAACTACAGGGTCTATGAGCTTATTACTGTGGGAAGCGATTAAAAGATCTTCATTAAAAACAAAGGCTTTTAATTTTGAGGGGAGCATGGTTGAATCTATAGAACGCTATTTTAGGGCATTCGGAGGCAAGCAAACACCTTATTTTCAGATTAGGAAAACAGATTCAAAAATGTTAAAACTCTTGAATTATTAAAACGATAGCAAAAAATATTTCTAATATAGGAGCTTCTCTTTATAGTTTAGAAAACTTGATAAAAAAAACGAAGCATCATCTTCTTTTACCTTTTTATCATTCTGTTTCGGATGAAGTTCATATTCATATTAAAAATCTTTACCAACCAAGAAGTGTTTCACAATTTAACGCTGATTTAGATTTTTTGTTGGAAAATTACAAATCGATTTCTTTAGAAAGATTAATTGAAATTAATAAGAGTGGAGAAGAAGTAAGAGAAAATTACTTTCATTTGACTTTTGATGATGGATTGAGTGAGTTTTATACTACTGTTGCACCCATTTTAAAGGAAAGAAATATTCATGCTACAGTATTCCTAAATACTGATTTTATTGATAATAAAGCATTGTTTTATCGTTTTAAGGCGAGTATTTTACATGAAGAGTTAAAAGATGATGCATTACTTTCAATAACTTATAATGAAAGTAAAAAGTTAGATGAATTAGCATTGAAAAATAGTGTGGATTTTAGTGCCTACTTAAAGAATCAACAACCATATTTAACTTCAGAACAAATAAGAGCGTTAATTAATGACGGATTTACTTTTGGTGCCCATAGTCTTAATCACCCACTATACAAGGGAGTAACTGGGGAACAACAGCTTATTCAAACCAAAGAAAGCATAGAGATTGTAACTGCCAAGTTTAATTTAGATTATAAAGTATTCTCTTTTCCTTTTACAGATGATGGTGTTTCTAAAAAAGTATTTAAAGAAATTGATAGTTTTTCAGATATGACTTTTGGTTGTGCTGGGATTAAGGAAGATTCGGCTAATAATCATTTACAAAGAGTATCAATGGAGATGGATAAAAGCGGAGAAGCAATTATTAAAGCAGAATATCTTTATGCTTTAATGAAACAAAAAATGGGTAAAAATAAGGTTGTTAGGCAGTAACTCCTCCATTAACATAATCTCTCAAAAATTCATGATCGGGAGTTAAATCTCCGTTAGCGCAAATTGTGGCTCTAGCAATTACATTTTGCTTATCATCAATTAAATGAGGTAAAATTTTATCGATAAACTCTCTGCCAAAATCTTCTGAAGCATCTTTAGGTAATTCGCAAGGTAAATTATCAACTACCATTACGGTTATAGCATTTTCATCATCAAAATCAACTTCGCTTTCTGATTGTGGGTTGTAACCGTATAATGGATCTAAAATTGTAGAAGGACGTATTGTGCTTGCAATAGCAGTATCAATATCACAACTAACATCTCCAACAACCTTTATGTTGAAATCCTTCGATTTAGCATCCTCTCTTGTATAAATGTATGGAGCATTACTATCCCAAAAATGTCCAGAAATATACATGTCTGCTACTTTTGCAAACTTCATAAAATTTCTTTCAAAATCTTTAGGGTTATTATAAACATCACTTCTAGTAAAATCAGAACTATCTGATTTTTTATAATAGTCGTCTACTAATATTTGAGCAAAAACAGGTTCGTTAAATTCATTTTCTAAAAAGGCTTTAGCAGACACTTTTTTGATTCCGATTTTATTTAATATTTCAAGAATTCCAGAGGAAACTCTTCCTCCTCCTGTTGTAATTATTTTATAATTACTGGGTAAAATAACTTTACTCAATTCAGCTTCCATTTCAGCTCTGTCTTCACATAAATAGGCTCTTTTTAAATCAAATTTACCAATTCGTTTGCCATAAGCATAAAAAGAATTATAGCAACCAACAATACCTGCATATTTTCCAAAACCAATTAGTCGAGTTCCTCTTTCATTGGTTAAACCTTCATAATCTACCATAGTAATGTTTTTATCTAACATTTTTTTTAGTAAATCTCTGTTATAAGGTTGTTTTTTTGTGGTGTGAGAAAAATAGAAATAGGTTTTATTCGCAATTAATTGATTAATCGGTACTTCTTTAACGCCTAATAAAACATCGCAATCATCAACCTTATCAACCATTTTAATACCTTGGCTAATATAATCTTGGGTTTTAAACCTTCTTACAGTACTGTTTTGTACAACTAAGTTAATAGAAGGATATTTATCTTTAATTTCTTTACATTGAGAAGGCGATAATGGGACTCTTTCATCCGGAGGAGTTTTACCTTCTAATATTACGCCTATTTTCATAATACAAATATAATATTCTAAAGTTCTTTTCTATACAGATTGCGGTGTGAAAATATAAAATTGTCTAATTTTGCATTGTTCTTTGAAATTATTGGGGTCGTTTTTGGTTTTGACAGCAAGATGAATTCGGTCTGTAAGCGTGTCGAGCGTTGTGATTTTGCTCGTTAATCTCAGTTCACAAAACGCTAATTGGCGAAAATAACTATGCAATGGCTGCATAATCACGACTTAGTCGGATTATCTTAATACTAACTC
>JAESTF010000365.1 GCA_016763795.1 Flavobacteriales bacterium | reverse complement strand
TCAAAATCTGAAGTGGTTTTGCAGCCCGTAGGGGAATCGAACCCCTGTTTCCTGGATGAAAACCAGACGTCCTAACCCCTAGACGAACGGGCCAAATATGTTATCCTCTCATTTGAGGAGTGCAAATTTATAATTTTTTAATATTCCGGCAAGTATTTTTGTGAAAATTATTTAATATTATCATTATCAGCCTGAAATTTAAAGCCTAATCTTTTGCCAGTTTTGATACTCATTGCACTGGTAGCTTCATTTACATCGTTTACACTAACAACTTTCATAGTGTCGTAATGTGGTGTTAATAAATCAAAATCGATAGAATAAAGAATTGAAGACTCTATAATATTCCTAATTTTATCATTATTAATAACTTCATTTACAAAATCATTGTATAAAAACCCTAATTGCCTTTTTCCTTCAACAAAATAATGTAAGTCTTTATTTAAGAATAGTCGAGCAACTAAATAGCCTACATCATTTAATCTGTTGTATTTAAAAGAATCGGCTAAGAAATTGTAAACATTAATCATTCCACAATAAGCCCTTAGTTCATCTTCCTTTACATAGGATGTGTTCCAAATAGTATGACTTTTTTCAAAATCAAAAACATTGGTGTGCATAAAAAATACTAAAATATCACCGCCAAACTTGATATGGAATTCATAGTCACTTTTCTCAATGAATTCAACAATAATGTCCTTATCAGCTTTGATCATTTCAGTTTTTAGCTCACCAAGTAGCTTTTCTGCCTCTTCTTTAAATGTTAGAAAAGTAGCTTTGGTTTTTTTAAAAACATCTTGTTTTAGACATGCTTTAGTCTTTAGAGTTTCTAGTATAAGTTGTTTGGCGTTCTTCATAAGGGCGTTATTTAATAAGACTTAGCAAATACAACTCGTTGTGTAGATGGGTTTCCAGAAAAAATACATTTACCTTCTTCTAAAGGATTGTTTAAGGGGATGCATCGGATTGTGGCTTTTGTTTCTTTTTTAATTCTTTCTTCGGTTTCTTTAGTTCCATCCCAATGGGCTATAACAAAACCAGCTTTATTTTTAATGATTTTTTTAAATTCATCCCAAGTGTCAGCTTTATGGGTATTACTTTCTCTAAAGTCAATTGCTTTTTGGAGTAGATTGTTTTGAATATTTTCTAACAAGTGTTCAATTTTACTCGCAATGTCTTTTTGTTGTAATATTTCTTTTTCCTTGGTATCTCTTCTGGCAACTTCAATTGTTCCATTTTCCATATCTCTTGGGCCGATGGCTAGTCTTACGGGAACACCTTTGAATTCGTATTCAGCAAATTTAAATCCAGGTTTATAAGTATCTCTATCGTCATATTTTACAGAAATGCCTTTAGCTTCAAGTTCAGCTTTTATTACTGTAACTTGTTCCGAAATTTGAGCCAACTGTTCTTCTCCTTTATATATAGGTACAATAACAACTTGTATAGGAGCTAAGTTTGGAGGTAAAACTAGCCCGTCATCGTCAGAATGAGTCATAATTAATCCACCTATTAACCGCGTAGAAACACCCCAAGAAGTTGCCCAAACGTACTCTTGTTTCCCTTCTTTAGTCGCATATTTAACATCAAAAGCTTTAGCAAAATTTTGGCCTAAAAAGTGTGAGGTCCCTGCTTGTAGTGCTTTTCCATCTTGCATTAATGCTTCGATACAATAGGTGTTAATAGCGCCAGCGAATCTTTCGCTTTCAGTTTTAACACCTTTTAATACAGGCATTGCCATGAAATTTTCGGCAAAATCAGCATAAACATCTAACATTTGTTTTGTTTCAGTGATAGCTTCATTTTTTGTTGCATGAGCTGTATGTCCTTCTTGCCATAAAAACTCTGTAGTTCTTAAAAATAAACGAGTTCTCATTTCCCACCTAACTACATTAGCCCATTGATTGCATAAAATTGGCAAGTCTCTATATGATTGTATCCACCCTTTATATGTTTTCCATATAATAGCTTCAGAAGTAGGTCTAACAATTAACTCTTCTTCTAATTTAGCCTCTGGATCTACAATTAGTTTGGTTTTATCATTTGGATCTGTTTTTAACCGGTAGTGTGTAACAACTGCACATTCTTTAGCAAAACCTTCCGCATTTTTTTCTTCTGCTTCAAATAAGCTTTTAGGTACAAATAGTGGGAAATAGGCGTTCACATGACCAGTTTCTTTAAACATTTTATCTAGTTGGGCTTGTATTTTTTCCCAAATAGCATACCCGTATGGTTTAATAACCATACATCCTCTTACGGCTGAATGTTCAGCTAAATCTGCCTTAATAACTAATTCGTTATACCATTGTGAGTAATCTTCGTCTCTTGATGTGAAATTCTTTGCCATTTTTATTTTTTAGGTATAATTTTTGCTTGTTAGAAACAAGCAAAAAAAAATAATAATTATAAGAAACCAAAATTAATCAAATCTAAGCGAACATGAAATCTATTAAAATATATTTATTGGCGTTGTTTTTTCCTATCTTTTTTAGTTCTTCCGTTTTTTCTCAAAACAAAATTAGTGATGATCAGGCAAAAGTTGAACAGAAGCTTTCGGAAACAGATAGTATATTAGTTAACACTTATTTTACTGAAGAGGATTATAATAAAATTCATAAAATTGAAAAGGCTGAGTGTTTGAAAATATCAGAGAACTACTACGGAGATGAAATTTATAATGAAAAAGTTCGCACTAAGACATCGAGAAATACATTTTTAGAGAATGTTGCTATTGAAGTGGTCGTGGATGTTGTAGTAAATACATTGTTTATTATTGCTACATTTTGGCATTGATTTATTTAATGCTTTGGCACAATAGTTGATAATTGAATAATGTAGGAATGATTTTAACATTTCATTAACAATGAAAAATTGAGGAGGATATATTATGAGAGGAATTAAACAAATAGCACTATTATTTACCTTGTTAGGTTTTGTAGGAGGGGCAATTGCCCAAGATGATTTTTATCCATCATCAAAAAAGAAAAGTAAAGAAGTAGTTAATGCTGACGATAATTCTTTTTCAGAAGATGATTATTCAACAGCGACAGATTATTATATTGACAATAGAGTTAAAGAGAGGGAGGTCGCTTATAATAATAAGATGGGTATTTCTGATAGTACTACTTATTATGAAGATGAGAGCGGGAACGTTCAAATTACGAATAACTATTATAGTGGAGATAATTATGATTTTGATAATGAATATTATGATTATGAATATTCTTCTAGAATAAAAAGGTTTAGAAGAAATCAAGGAAGATATGGTTATTATGATGATTACTATACGAACTATTATTGGTATGATAATAATCCAAGTAATTATGGAACAAGTATTTATACAAGTTACAATTGGTGGAGCCCTAACTATTCTAGGGGGAATATTGGATGGTCTTATTATGGCGGCTGGTCTTTAGGTTGGTCTTGGGGCTGGGGGTATTCTGGGAATTATGGTTATTGTGGTACAGGGTACTATGGTTCATCTTACTGGGGAGGACATCATCATCAGAACAATCATTATGCTTCTAATTATTATAATAGTTATGATCACAATAGTCATTATTATGGAAAAAGAGGAGGGAGATCGAGTTCTTCTGGTTATGGAAGGGGAAGGTCAAAATCTGCGAATGGAGGTTTAAAATCGCATACTACAAAAACGTTTGGACAGAAATATGAAGCTTCTGTTAAAAATCCTATTCGTAATCATGGTGGGTATACTGGACTTAGAAGTAACAACCCTAGAACCACAGTTAAGAGTGGGTATACTAGACCAAAATCAAACACTGTTAAAAATGGATATACTAAGTCAAAACCTAACGCTGTTAAAAACGGTTATGGAAGACCAAAATCGGGGGTAAAAACAGGTTCGGGTTATAAAGCACCAAAAAGCACATATGGTAATCCACGAGGAACTAATAGTAATCCAAAAAATACTTACACTAAACCTAATTATAATAAGTCAAGGGGATCATATACAAAGCCAAAAAACACTTATAATAAGCCAAGAAATACGTACAAAACTCCAACGAGAAACACTAAGCCAAGTTACAGCAAACCTGCGGGGAGTTATAATAGAAGTAAAAGTTCTTCTAGATCTTCAGGGAGTTATAATAAAGGAAGTAGTAAGTCAAGATCTAGTTCAGGAAGAAAAAGATAGTTTGGAGTTAAATTAAAAAGATATTATGAAATATTTGATAACATATATTTTGACTTCCCTTGTTTTTTTAAGTGCTTCTTTTGCGCAAAATGAGTTTGATGTCTTAAGGTATTCTACCCAAGATTTTTATGGAGAAGCAAGGTTTAACGCGATGGGAGGTTCCTTTGGGGCGTTGGGGGCAAATATGTCAGCGTTGAGTATTAATCCTGGCGGATTAGGGTTTATAAAAGTTCAGATTTTTCATTTACGCCCGCATTTCATTATAATTATACAGAAAGTAATTTGGATGGAAATAATGTTTCTGATGGGAAATTAAATGTTCATTTTAGTAATGTTGGTTTGGTGGGTTCTTTTGCCGCTAGCGGTGGTTGGAAATCTGTAAACATGGCAATAGGTTATAATAGAACGAGTAATTATAATACTAGTATTTCTATAAAAAGCTCCACAGATTCTTCGGATTTAAATAGCTATACCAACGAATTAAATGCAAATGGAGGTACTTTTGAAGATGATATATTTGATGCTTTTCCATTTACTTCAAGTTTAGCCTATCAAACTTTTTTAGTTAATCCTTTAGTAGGAGATTCATTACAATTTGATCATGTTTTTACTAATTCTAAAAATATTACACAAACAACAACTTATGAAACTCGTGGTGGTTCAGGTGAAATGTATTTTGCAATTGGAGGTAATTATTCTGATAAATTATACATAGGAGCCTTGTTAGGTATTCCGACAGTAAGATATGTTTATGATAGGGATTATACCGAAACATCTGATCCATTAGATACACTTACAGAATTTAGTTCTTATACGGTACATGACTATGTGAAAACTACGGGAGCAGGTCTTAATTTTAAAATAGGAATGATTTATAAGGTTACTGATTGGTTTAGAGTTGGTACGGCTTTTCATACACCAACTTTATATTCATTAACAGATGAATACAATACTTCGATCAATGCTGAAAAAAAAGATGGAACTATTTTTGAAGATAGAACTCCTTCAGGTTCTTTTAATTATTTAGTAACTACTCCTTATCGATTTATTACTAGTGCTGGATTTGTAATGGGGAGTAGAGGTGTTATTAATGTCGATTATGAAATTATTGATTATTCTTCTGCTCGAATTTCAGAGGATTCTCAATTGGGGTCAAGTGCAGATTTTTCAATAGAGAATCAAAACATTAGATCTAATTTTAAAGTTGCTAAAAATTTAAGAATAGGGACAGAAATTAGGTTAGACCCGTTTAGAATTAGATTTGGTTATCGATTACAGGGGAATTCTTTGAAAAATAAATTTAGTTTAAATAATGGAGCTTCAATTTATTCTGCTGGGATAGGTATTAAAGAGGATGGTTATTATATTGATATGTCTTATTCTTTAAAAAAGTACGACAGCCAATCAATTGTTATTGCAGATCAAAATGACATAGCAAATACTTCTTTAAAAGATCATTACATTACGTTTACCTTAGGTTTTAGATTTTAAGAATCGCTCCAATAACCGCTATTGTTACCATGAAAATGGCAAAAAGAATAATCCCCCATCGAAAATAGATGTTTGGTATAATTTTTTTTCGATACTTAGCGCTTACCAAATAATTGGCATTCATCGTTTTTTTATGATCACCTTTTCTAACACCAAATAAGTAAAGGGTATTGCCATCTTCTTCTAAAGCGGATTCAAAATAGATATTATCTTTTTTTAAAAGAGATTCAAAATAGTTAGCTCTCTCTCTTTCGTGAAATCTATAAATAGTAAAGCCTGCTCTAGTAGGATGGTCTGAATAATTAAGAATGTTTAGCATTATTTTATACGAAGTTTTCGTCCAACAATAAGTACTTTATTGCGTCTTATCCCATTAATTTCACATAATTCATTAACGGTTAAGCCATAACGATTAGCAATTTTAAACATAAAGTCACCTCGTTGTATAGTATGGTATTTCAGGCCTAAAGGAAGTATTGAATAGTTCCATTTTTGTTTTGTTAGCAATAAAGAATCGCTGAGCAATTCATTTTTTTTAAAGGAAATTAAATGTTTTGGGTTTAATGGCTTTCCTTTATAACGAATTTCATAATGCAAGTGACTTCCTGTTGATTGACCAGAGTTTCCGCCTAATCCGATTACCTGACCAGCCTCAATAATGTCGCCAGCTTTTACTTTTAACCGATGAAGGTGGGCATATAATGTTTCTAAACCATTGTAATGACGAATTACAACAACCCTTCCATATCCAGGGTGGTAGAGAGAGATTCTAACCATACCATCAAATGAAGCTCTTACTGGGTCCCAAACTTGTAAATCCAAATCGATTCCGTTATGATTTCTACCATGTCTCCATCCAAAATTAGATGTGACAACAGGATCTTGTAATGGCGCGATAAAATTGCAATTATTTTTTTTGTCTGTAAGAGTTAAAACAAGCGATGTGTCATTTTTTGTAATAGATTCGTTATACGGAGAAATATTTCTGGTGTCCCATTTCCCATAAGTTGAATTTGATGGAATAGCGGAATTTTCGTAATAATTAGTTAATGAGTTGTAAAAATCATGTTTTAATAATTGATTTTCAGCGTAGTCATTAATTTCTTTAATAAGACCTATAGGAATGTTTTCTAACTCTAACAATGAGTCAATCATAGAAACAATTTTTTCGCCAGAAAGAGTAGAAATACTTTTGTATAAAGGGTTTGTAGGGGTAATAACTAAAGCACTAACCGTATCTCTATTTGTTCGTTCCTCCTCATTTCCATAAGAATGAAATGATACACTTAAAATAAGTGCGAGTAATAATGCTATTTTACCTTTTAATTTTGCCATTTATCTGAGAATGGGTGGTCAATATAGTAAAAAAAGATAAAATAGTGTTTTTAAGGTTGAATTAGGTTTAGAATTTTCAAAATTAATTTGGAGGAAAAATTAAAAAACATACTTTTATAAAAGTAATTTAAAGTACTTTTTTGTTATGAATATTTTAAAACGTTCAGCGTTAATTCTGTTATTTTTTTTGATAATCATTGTGATTGTCTCATTGTTTTTACCATCCTCATTTCATCTGGAAAGGAGTGTTGTGATTGACGCAGATAAAGAACAAATATTTAAACAAGTTAATGATTTGAGAAATTGGAAAAACTGGTCGCCATGGGAGTTGAAGGATCCTTCAATGTATATAGGTGATGGATTGTTTTCGAACCCTTCTAGTGGAGAAGGAGCTTCTTTTAATTGGGATAGCGAAAATGATGAGATCGGGAAAGGTAGAATAGAAATAATTATATCTACAACAAATAAATATATAGAAAATAAATTGGATTTTGGTGCAGGAGAGGCTGTTGGTACGTGGAATTTTAATGAGAATGAAAATGGAGTAGAAGTAGTATGGGGAATGGATGTTGAATTTGGTTTTGATCCGATTAGTAAGTTTTTTGGTTTGTTTTTAGAGGGGGAGGTTTCCCCTTATTATGAATTAGGATTAGAAAGGCTTAAGACATTTTCAGAAGAACTTCCTAAAATAAACTCTGTAAAAGTGGAAAGAATAGCAATTAATCAACAATGGTATTTATCAATAAGAGATTCCGTGAGTCCTATAGAAATGGATAATGTGCATGGAAAGATGTATGCTGAGATTGGACAGTTTATGATCGAGAATGATATTTTGGTTGCAGATGTACCATTGGTTGTGTATCATTTTTGGTCGGATTCTATTATTGATATCGAAGCAGGAATACCTATTAAAGACTCTGTAGGAATTAAACATGAAAAGATTAAATTAAGTTTTATTCGGGCAGGAGATGTAGTGAAGGCTATTCATTATGGACCATTTGATAGATTGATTGAAACTTATGACGGAATTAATGAATGGATGCGGAAGAATAAAGTGCGAGTGACTGGGCCTCCTTGGGAATCTTATTTGGTTGATCCAGCAACAGAGCCTAATCCTAAAAAATGGGAAACGGCAATTTATTTTCCAATAGAATAGACTAACATTTTAATGTATATTTGTTTATAATAATTTTGATATGAAAAAAATAGTTTCGATAGTATTTTTAGTTTCCTTAGCCTTTAGCTTGAGTGCTCAAAGCGATGTTAAATTATCTAGTAAATTAAAGGGTATTACTAAAAAAGGAGATTATATAATATTAGAACTAAGGCTGAATAAAGAGGATGAGTTTAGAACTATGGAGGGTGGAAAGTCGAGCTTAGCTAGAATTGCTGTTTATACAGGTAGTAATGAAGGCAAAGAAATTGTTTCTAAAGGTTTTAAAGGGATGAATTCTGTTGTTTTTGTTTTGAATGACTTAAAGCACAATGGATGGCGTTTATTAAATGTTTGCCCTATGAAAGGAGAATCTTTAATTATTACGCATTACCTTTTAGAACGGAAAAAATAATTTTTTACCGATAGTTCCTTCAATTTGACCTTTAAAAGTAGGAAATCAATAATACCTTGTTTTTCTCTATTGAGAATTTATTTTTTTCTTATCTTTATTGCTTGTTTCTTATATTGAACTAAAATTATGCATACATTTTATAAAATTTTTATACTGATAATATCAGTTTTATTTACTCAGGTGGTTTTTTCTCAAATTGTAATTAATGAGTATTCGTGTGCAAATTCTAATAGCGGAGGTGACCCTGATTTTTTTGGAGAGATGGAAGACTGGGTTGAACTGCATAATACATCTGGAGTTGCAATAGATTTAAATGGCTATTACATCAGTGATAAGTCGGGAAATTCTACAAAATTTCAAGTTCCGAGTAGTATTTTAATACCTGGTGGAGGATATCTGATGGTTTTTGGTTCAGGGAGAGCTACTGTAGCTGGAGGGCAGATACATACAGGTTTTAAATGGACACAAACTAAGAATGAAAAAATTATTCTTTCAGATGCTGGAGGAACAATTATCGATAGTTTAACAATAATACCAAATCAGAATTTACATTCTAGAGGTAGAATTACTGATGGATCTGCCATTTGGGGAGTGTTTATTAACTCTACACCAAATGGATCTAATACAGGAGATATGCAGGAGTACGCAACAAAACCAAGTTTAAGTCTTCCAGCAACATTTTATAATTCAGCACAGTCTGTAACTATTACTACTCCCGACCTTAATATAACGATTCATTATACATTAGATGGTTCTGAACCAACAACTGCTTCGACAGTTTATTCTGGAGCAATTAATATTGCGACCACAACTGTTTTAAGGGCTAGATGTTTTAGTTCAATAGCATCAATACCACCAAGCTTTATTGAAACAAATACTTATTTCATTAATTCAGACCATACTATACCTGTTATTTCTGTTTGTGGAGATGGTGTAGCAACATTGTTTAACGGAACTCAAAATGAGCCAATAGGCGCGATAGAGTATTTTGATGCGGCAGGAGTGATGCAAACAGAGGGAGTTGGAGATTTTGATAAACATGGTAATGATTCTTGGGCGTATGATCAAAGAGGTGTAGATTTTATTATGAGGGATCAGTATGGATATAATTACGCATTAAAACATCAGATATTTGCAAATAAATCTAGAAGTAAATTTCAACGAGTAATTTTAAAGGCAGGAGCAAGTGATAATTATCCTTTTGAGGGAAGCCCTAATTCAGCTTATCCTGGTGAATTAGGAGGAGCTCACATAAGAGATCCATATGTGCAAGCTTTATCACAACAAGGTAAATTGCATTTAGATGAAAGAACGCACCAATCTTGTATTTTATATGTGAATGGGCAATATTGGGGGGTTTATGAAGTGCGAGAAAAAGTAGATGATAGTGATTTTATGGATTATTATTATGGTCAAGATGAGCAATGGGTAAATAGTGATAACTATATCCAGTATTTAAAAACTTGGGGAGGTACTTGGGTTAGATATGGGAATGATCCTGGAGCTCAAAATGATTGGGATGCTTTATTAAATTATATTCAAACGAATAATATGGCAGTACAAGCTAATTTTGATTATGTAACAAGTCAATACAAGTGGAAAAGTTTGGTAGATTATTTTGTGTTAAACTCTTACATTGTTAATCAAGATATGTTAAATTGGAATACATCATGGTGGAGAGGATTAGATACTAATGGAACAAAGACAAAATGGAGATATTCATTATGGGATATGGATGCAACCTTTAATCATTATACGAATTATACAGGAATTCCTAGTTCAAGTCCGAACGCAGATCCTTGTGATATTGATAACTTGCCAGATCCAGGAGGACAAGGTCATACGGTTATTTTAAATGCATTGATGAATAATCCAACTTTTGAACAATATTATATTTCTAGGTACATTGATTTATCTAATACAACATTTAAATGTACGAATATGATTGCGGTATTAGATAGTTTAATAGCTATTATAGAACCAGAAATGCCTGGGCAAATAGCGAGGTGGGGGGGCTCAATGGCTGAATGGCAGCAGAATGTGCAAGATATGCGCAATTTTATAAATGCTCGTTGCACAGCAATGAATACAGGGTTGGTGAACTGTTATAGTGTTACAGGGCCTTTTCCTATGAAATACAATGTAAATCCAGTAGGAGCAGGAGATGTAAAGATAAATTCTGTGACACCTGCTAACTATGTTTTTGATGGAGATTATTTTGGAAACATAGATATTCTGTTAAAAGCATCAGAAAATACAGGCTATACTTTTGATCATTGGGAAATTTTTAATCACACGTTAGATTCAGCTTTAACCAATCCAGAAAATTCACTACAAATAACTCAAGGAGATAGTATTGTAGCTCATTTTATAGTTATAGGAGATACTGTTGAATTAACTTTTGATGTAGATCCAGTTGGAGGAGGAAATATTGCAATTGACGGATTTACTCCTGCAGCTTATAGCTATATGGGAGAGTATCCTGAAACAAGTACGCTAAACCTTGTAGCAACTCCACAGCCTGGTTATACGTTTGTAAATTGGACATCTAGTAGTACTCCTTTTGTAGCTTTGTCAACAGACCCAATTGTAACAATAGTAGTAGATCAAGCAGATACAATTATTGCACATTTTATAACACCTGATACATTTGATATTATATTTAATGTAGATCCTTTAATAGGAGGGAATATTGCTATTGATGGGTTTACTCCTGGGGCTTATAGCTATACCGCTCCTTTTGTTGAAACAGCAATTGTTAACCTTGTTGCAACACCTTTATCAGGCTATTTGTTTTCTAATTGGACTTCTGCTAACGGAACACCATTTGTAGTAAATGCGACAGACCCAAATGTTTCTATTACAATATCGCAAGCAGATAGTATTGTTGCTCATTTTGTGGTAATAGATACTTTTGATATTGAGTTTAGAGTTAGCCCAATTTCAATGGGACAAATTGATATTGATAGTAACGGAGTGTATGATGATTTTACTACAACTTCAATTATTAAGCAGTATATGACAGGAACGATTATAGATCTAATAGAAACGCCTATTAGTAATTTCTTATTTGATCATTGGGGTTCTAATATTAGTGTATTAACTCCATCAACCTTAAATTCAACTGTAAGTTTTGTTGTTCTAGGTGATGATATAATTACAGCTTATTATGTAGAAG
>JAESTF010000364.1 GCA_016763795.1 Flavobacteriales bacterium | reverse complement strand
AGGTTAGACTCGCTAAAATAACGAGGTGGCTTTTGTATTTTAAAGTTAGTTTCTAAATGATTGCCTTGACACTTTGTAAGAAAAGAGAGTTGTTTTTTTGAAGACTCTACAGTTTTTATATCTTCAACATTCGTTACAATTATCGTTATTGAGTTCTTGCCATTTTTAAGACTAGAACTTAGCATTTCTTGAGTTAAAATTAATTTTCGTGGTCGCCAATATTCTTCAATTCTAATGTGATTTCCTTCCAAAGAAGAAGTGATGAGGTTCCTTTCAATACTAGTACACTTAAGACCATTGATTAAAACTTTAACAGAATTTTTGTATTCAAACTCTAAAAATCCTTCTTGAATTTTTGTATAATCTTTAAGGTTAAATTCCGTTTGAAAAATCAGATTAGAGGTTTTTTGTTCTTCAGAAATTGTTTGTTTTTCTTTACTGTTTTTCCAATCAATAGTGTTAAATGAAATTACACTTTTGGGTTGAAAAGAGTATTTCCAACGGTGTTCTTTGTTGATGGATACTCCCCAGTGTGAGCGATAAAAAAACCAATAACTACTAAAAGATAGACCAATTAAAATTACAAAAAGACCATATTTTTTTAATTGAGAAGCCATTTACTCTACAATTAATGTCCAAGTTTTTTTTGTTTTATCATTAATGTTATTTGAAACAAACGTAATGTTTTCTTTTTTAATGTCTGTTGCAGAATAAGTATAAGAATCAAGAATATCTCCACCAGAATTAATTAAAACGATAGTAGTTTTATTTACTCCTAATTTAGGAAGGTCTCCAAGAATGTTATTTGTAATAGACTTTCCTTTAATAAAAGAATGGTATTTATTAGTTATAATTAGGCTTTCTAATTGGCCAAGAGTTGTTCCTATTGGAAAAACAAACTCTTTTTGTTTTTCGCCAGAAATGAGTACAATTTTATATAAAGACAAATCAACAGAAATGTTATAGTTATTAATGAGCTCAATCCAATCTCCAGTGTTTTTTTCTTTGCTTGATTTTATATGTACTTGTGAGAAGCTCACCGTGGTTCCATTAGAATTAAAAGCGCCTATATCTTGTTTGTCGTCACCTTTATTTAAACAAAGAGATTCTTTTCTTAAATGAAAATTATAATGACTTGCATCAATAAACTTGGGATCACCTTTAAAGTTGTTTTTCCCAGCTAAAACCTTATTATGAACAATAGAATTATTTACTGTTATTTCAGAATATTTATCAGGATAAGCGTTAGTTTTTTCATTTTTTTCAAAAATTGTATTGCTAATATAACCAGTTCCTCCAACAGTATAATCTTCTCTTTTTTTGTAAGCATTTATTCCACTAATGTTTTTAAATAAGGTGTTATTGCTCATGTAGGCTACTGAACTGTCTTTAATGGCAATGGCTGTTTTATTACCAATAATTAAGTTGTTTTTTATTTGAATATTTTTTATAGAGGGTCCATATTGTTCTGTTCCAATAGAAATGGCTTTATCTTTATTGTTAACTAAAATATTTTTTTCAATAAGAATGTTGTTGCAGTTGTTTAGATCAATAGCATCATCAGGAGATGTTGTGACATAGTTGTTTCGAATAATACCTTTATTCATCGAGATGTATTCAATTGCATCAGGAACATTTTCAAAATGAGAGTCTTCAACTATTGCTTCTCCATAAAAAGGAACCAAACCTTCTCCTTCACCATTGCTTTTAAATGTACTGTTTTTAATGTGAACATTTCCACTTCCGCTATAAATAAGCACTTTTCTATCATTCCACCCATCCCCCATAAATTTTTTATCAATCAATATTGATGAATGATCTAAAGTAAGAAGTGTCTTTTTAGAATTAATAGTTCCATCTTTAAGTGTTACATGTTTAAGATAAGCTTTTTCTGAAGGTTCATAAAAATAGATATAGCCCCATTCTGTTGCGGTATTGTCAGGCATAAAAAGGATAGGGTTTTCTGCTGTTCCGTTCGCAACCATGTTTCCATAACACTCAATTATTGCATCTTGTTTTAGGTGTATTTCAACTCCTTTTTCGATTGTTAAGGTTGCTCCTTTTTTTATGGTTGTTGTTTTTGAAGTAACATAAGGGGACCTATCTTTTGTTAAAGTTAAATCAGTACTAATTATTTGAGGTAAAGGAGAGCCTTTTTTAACTGTGAATTTGTTTTTTGTGTTAAACCCATCAGTGTAATGTTCCCCGTCAAAAGCAGTTACTTTCCAATAAAAAGTGTTTTCAGGTAACAGTTTCTTTAGTGTATAAAAAGTATCTGTAATATTTGTAATGTAAGTAGTTTTGGAGCTATCAGTCAATAAGAATTCAGTACCATAAGTAAGAATATAGGTGATGTTTTTACTCGCAGGATGTAGAGATTTATCCCATTTAAAAGTAACCTTACCTGTTTGTGTTTGATTAAACCGATAAACATTAAAACTGTGTGGTTGTTTATTAAACTGTTTTTGCAGCAATTTGTAATGGTTGTTAAAATAAGATTTTTCTCTATTGGCATAACCCTTCCATTCTTTAACAGTCTTAATTTTATCTAATTTATCTAAAGGAATGATATCAGAAAGAAGAGCTGTTAAACTGTCAATTATAGGGATGATATATTGATTGTTTAAGCGCGATTGATGAAGTTCATCAACTCTTTTTTGAATGTCTTTAAACATAGGTTTACATAAAAAAGCACGTTCAACTAAAGGGTTGTCAGACTCCCATTCACTAGATGTTCTATGGTAAGTGTAGGGCATCCAATTGTAATAAGAAAATGTTTTGTCCATATCCCACGGGAGCATTTTCCATTTGCCAGTATTGTATAAATCATGATAGAGGTAATAATTATGATAGTAAGTACTACTATTTGATAAAAACATGTTTAAAGACAAAATGTTTATAAGGTCATTATAATCAAAGGTGCTTTTAATAAATGCATGAAAATTTCTATCGGGAACTGTATTGAGATCATAAATGAGTTTTGTTAAATCATTGTGATCACTTTTTTTATTGGTTTTCTTTTCCCATTTGATATCAAAATCATCAAAAATGCTTAAACAAGCACCATCTTTGGTCGCTTTATATAAGTTTCCTTTTTTTGATAAGTTATTTCGTTTTAAAAAAGCTTTTCCTATATTTTCTATTTGCAGAAAAAGCCCATGAAATTTTCCGTTTATATAGACTTTTACATGCTCAGAATTAAAGCAGATCTGCCCAGACTCTTTCATTATTTTACTAGAAAGATATTGTCTAATATAGGTTTTGTCAGCATATTCTGCATTTAAATTGATTATGGGAGGAATGTTTTCAATCCCCAAGGAATCAAATTTTATTTTTAATGATTTTTTTGGGTCTTTTCGAGAGGTATCTCCTCTAATTCTCATTTTTGCAGTTTGAGTTTCTCCGTTGTAGGTGATTTTTATGGAGATGTATTTATTTTCTTTATAATTATTTTGAATAGAGACAAAATCAGTTGTATCACGGATGATATAATATTCATTGATAACTCTAGGGGGGGGGTCTTTTTTAACCGTATTACTACCACAAGAGATGAGGAATGTTAATATGAAAATAGGGCAAATAACAATTTTAAAAAGAAAAAATGGGTTTTTTAAGGTCATTTTGTGTCATTGTTTATGGAGGTTCTTTTTTCTTGTAAATTTAAAAGAAAAAGTGTGTTAAAGAACACAAAAAAATTAATTCCGGTCTGAACCTCTAATGTATCTTCTGTTAACATGGATGACAAAATTATACTAAAAAATGCAAGGTAGAAATAGTTTTTGTATTTGTTAGTTTTAAAAAAAGGATAAAATAAGGAAACGACAAACCAAATTAGACCAATTAACCCAAAAGAAACACCATATGTTAGATATTGGTTATGTGTTCTAAGGCGGTATTTTTCAGTTAAAATAGAATTATCATTTTCATATTGTAGATTAAAAGCATCTTGCACATCACCAGAACCAACACCAAAAAATAAATTATTTTTAATAATTTTTGAAGCCGTTTCCCAATATGTCCATCGCATTAATACAGAATGGCCATTCATATTTCTATGGTTGATATAAGACTCATATTCCCATAAAACCTTATGTATTCTTATGCTTATATAATTCATATTAAGATACATGGCGTTTGGAATACCTTTTTCAATGGCTTTAACTTCTTTTTCATTTAATGAATCAATGGATTGCTTATCTTTTCGTAGCCCTTTTGAAGTAATAAACCTTCTAAGAGTAAACTTAATGTCATTGCCTTTTAAGTCTTGTCCTTCATAATTAATGGAACTTTTATTTTCCCAAGCATTGGCAAACTCTTTGTCTGAAATATGTTTTTCAACAAAGTAACCATTTTCTTTTAGTGTACTGTTTTTTGTTTTTTGATCAACTCTATACTTATTCCCTTCTTTGGTTAATGGGATCTCTTTTATCGGGTTAACCTTTTCATCGGTATAAAAATCGTTAATTGAAGACTTGATAAAAAGTCCTCCACTTGATAAAAAGATAATAAAAATGAAGAGGGCTGTTGTTTTCAGTTTTCGATTGGTATTTGTAATTCCGAAAAAAAAAAGTATTACAAATCCTGTTAAAAAACTAACAATAACACCTGTAAATAAGCTAAAAAGAAACAAAGATGTGACTAACCATAAACTCAGAACAAACCAACAAAATTTAGGCATATTTTTTTTTGATTTAATAAAAAAATAGCCTCCAAAAAAGATCGCCAAGGCAATCTCTAATCCAAATCTGATATGAGAATTAAAACGAGAGTAATCTCTAGCGTCAACAATAATTTCGTTTAACCCTCCAAGATAAACGAAATAACTCCAAAATGTTGCAATTATAACTCCGCCAATAAAAACTTTTAAAATAAAATGGAGCTCTTTTTTAGTAATCGGACTAAACCCTGAAACATAAAAAGGAATAAAAAACAAAGGTAATTTTCTTCTTAAATCATCAATGGCAAACTCAAAGTTGCTAGTGTGAATAAGCCCTAAAACAGTAATTAAATAAATAGAACTAATAATTACAGCTGTTTTGTTCTGCCAAAAGGTGTTGATTTTTTGTTTGATGTTTCCATCTACTAACCAAACAATTAACAACCCGAATAACCCTAAAGACATTAAAGGTTTTGAGAGAGATAAACCAACAGCAATACTGCATAAACAAAGAAGGAACCAGCCTCTTGTGTTAGAAAAAGTGTTTTTAATTTTACCGATTAAATTCAATTAGCGTTAGTGTTGCTGTTTTTTTATAGCTAACGGGTTTTCATTTATTTCTTCAGAAAACAATCTGTTTTTATGAATATCGCACGCTACGTATATTGCTTGTCTAAACGAACTTTCTTCCGCTTTATTTTGTCCTGCAATTTCGTAAGCAACACCATGGTCTGGAGAAGTTCTAATAATATTTAAACCAGCAGTAAAGTTAGTTCCTTCACCAAAAGAGAGAGATTTAAAAGGAATTAGTCCCTGATCGTGATACATGGCTAAGATAGCATCAAACTTTTTGTAATTACCAGACCCAAAAAAGCCATCCGCAGAATATGGTCCAAAGGCATTTATTCCAATACTTTTAGCGTTGTCAATTGCTGGAATAATAATATTTTCTTCTTCTTTTCCAATTAATCCATTATCACCAGCATGAGGGTTTAACCCTAAAACAGCAATGCGAGGGTTGGTATTACAAAAATCTTGAATTAAGGATTTATTTAAAATCTTGAGTTTTCCAAAAATAGTGTCAGCAGTTAGTGTATTGGCAACTTTACTTATTGGGATGTGGTTGGTGGCAACACCAATTTTAATAGTATCATTAACCATTAACATTAAAGATTCTCCTTCAAATTTATCCGTTAAATATTCAGTATGTCCTGGAAAGTCAAATTCTTCAGATTGAATATTGTCTTTGTTTATTGGCGCTGTAACTAGTGCATCAATATTCCCTTCGGTTAAATCTTTTGTTGCAGCTTCAAGTGATGCTAAAGCATATTTTCCGCCATTTTCAGTTGATTGTCCTAATGACATTTCAACATCTTCTTCCCAACAGTTTATAATGTTCGGCTTTTTAACGTTAACGTCTCTAATGGACTTAATAACATTAAAACTAAAATCATTTATTTCTAATACTTTCCTATGAAGGCTAGAAATTTTAGAAGATCCATAAATGATAGGTGTACAAATATCAAGCATTCGACTATCTCTGAAAGTTTTAATAATAACTTCCATTCCAATACCATTGATATCGCCTATGCTAATTCCTATTTTTATTTTTGACATTTTTTTTCAGAAACAACGTCATAATGACGTAAAGATTAATAGTTTTTTACAAAATCATAAAACAAACGAACACCGACACCTGTTCCGCCTTGAGATAAGTAGTTGATTGGAGCATGTAAAAATGCAGGACCAGCAATATCTAAATGGATGTAAGGATAATCTGTAAAGTTTTCTAAAAATTTACCAGCAGTAATAGAACCTCCCGAACCGTTTCCAAGATTGGTTAAGTCTGCTATTGGCGATTTTAATTGTTCGTTGTACTCGTCCCAAAAAGGAAATTCAGCAATTCTTTCATAAACAGCATTTCCACTCTCTTTTAGTTTGTTCATGGTTTTTTCATCCATATTACCCATCCCTACAACACCGTAGTGTCCAATCGCAGCAGCAGCAGAACCTGTTAATGTTGCAATATCTAACACTAATTCTGGTTTATATTTTTGAGCGTAACTCAATGCGTCTGCTAAGATTAAACGACCTTCAGCATCGGTATTTAAGACCTCAACAGTTTTTTTGTTATGCATTGTAATTACGTCTCCAGGAGCATAGGCAGCACCACTTGGTCGGTTATCTGTTGCTGGAACTAGTCCAATAATATGGTAGGGTAATTTGTTTTTGGCAATAGCATAAAGACCACCAATTACAGCAGCAGCTCCACCCATATCACATTTCATAAAGTCCATAGATTTTGCAGTAGGTTTTAAACTTAAACCTCCTGTATCATAAACAACACCTTTTCCAACTAAAATAATTGGTTTTTTGTTTTTAGCATTTTTTGGTTTCCATTCTAAAATAGAAAATGTTGGTGGTTCAACACTTCCTTTGTTTACGGCTAATAGGCCACCCATTTTTAGCGATTCTATTTTCTTTTTATTAAAACCTCTACCGTAAATCCAGCCTCTTTTCCTAATAGTTTAATTTCTTTAGCAATTTGAGTTGCTGTTAAAAAAGATTGTGGTTCATTCACCAAGTCTTTTGCATAATTAGTTGCGTTAACAGTGTTTTCAATTTCTACTAATTCAGTAGGCTTCACTTTTCCGATAACCTTAACTGATTTTAATGTGTTGACTTTCTTTTTAGAAAAATATTTTAAAAACTGATAGTTAGACAAAGCAATTCCTTCTAAAAAAGCAACTGTAACAGCTAAATCAGAAACAATAGAAATAGTTTTTATTTTAGCGGTATTTAATGCTGTAGTTAAATTATGTCCAGCAATCCTAGCTTTTTCAGTAGCCTTATAATCAGTTGCGGCATTTAAAACAACAATATAAACTAGGCTTGTTAAACGGTTAATTATAATTTGTTTTTGCTCCGCTTTTATTTCTTTTTTGATGTAAGTTATTTCTGCTTTAGAAAACTCTTTTGATGATAAATCTTTATCTGAAGTAATTAAATATGCAGCATTGTCGTTGGCTCCTAATTTGCTCGCTTTTTTTATATCCATGGTAGTTTTTTAGTGTATTTTTGAAAAAGCGAATTTAAGAATAATAAAGGATAATCTAAAAAGACAATAATGCAAGTAGAATCATTACTAAAAAAAGCGTTAAATAAGGAATTTTTAAGTGCAGAAGAAGGAGCGTTTTTGTTTCAGAACGGATCTACAGCCGAACTAATGTTTGTTGGAAATGAGTTGAAAAAGCAGCAAAAAACACACAATAAAGTAACTTGGATAATTGATCGAAATCTAAACACAACCAATGTTTGCATTGCCAACTGTAAGTTTTGTAATTTTTTTAGAGTTCCAGGACATGAGGAAGCTTATGTTACCACAATGGAGGAGTATAAAACGAAAATTGAAGAAACTATTAAGTATGGAGGAAACCAGCTATTATTACAAGGAGGACATCACCCTGATTTGGGTTTGAAATTTTACGAAGATACTTTTCGTGGAATAAAATCGATGTTTCCGAGTATTAAATTACACTGTTTAGGCCCGCCAGAAATTGCACATATTGCCAAATTAGAAGGGATTTCTCACACAGAAGTTTTAATTGCATTAAAAGAAGCTGGGCTAGATTCTTTACCAGGAGCTGGAGCCGAAATTTTAGATGACAGGGTTAGAAGGTTAATTTCTAAAGGGAAATGTTCAGGGAGAGAATGGTTAGATGTAATGCGAGCAGCTCATAAATTAAACATTACAACATCAGCAACAATGATGTTTGGCCACATTGAAACTGTTGCTGAACGATTTGAACACTTAGTTGATATCCGACAAGTACAAAGTGAAAAGCCAGAAAATTCAAAAGGGTTTTTAGCATTTATTCCTTGGCCATTTATGGATGATGGAACATTGCTAAAACGAGTAAAAGGGGTTTCTAATAATGTTACGGATGATGAGTATATTAGAATGATTGCCGTGAGTAGGATTATGCTACCAAACATTATTAATATTCAAGCATCATGGTTAACAGTTGGCGAAAAAACAGCACAAACTTGTTTACATGCAGGAGCAAATGATTTTGGTTCTATTATGATTGAAGAAAATGTAGTTTCAGCAGCAGGAGCTCCGCATCGTTTTACAGCTGATGGAATTCAAAAATCTATAAAAAAAGCAGGTTTTGAACCACAATTACGTACGCAAGAATATGAAGAAAGAGAACTTCCGAAAAACATGGAACAGCAAGTGATTAATTATTGATGCAATCTTTACTGTTAAATGAGCGTCTTAAACAATAAACGTTTAAAAAAATAGTAACTTTATGAGTTCTAAATGTTAAAAAAAAGTGTTCTCATATTATTCCTTTTAGTTTCGGCTAATATTTTTGCGACACATAATCGTGCTGGAGAGATCACTTATGCTCATATTTCAGGATTAACTTATGGAATAACTGTAACTACTTACACAAAAGCAGACAGTCCCGCAGACAGGCCAAATCTAGAAATTTTTTGGGGAGATGGAACCTCTTTAGATTCAATTCCAAGGGTTAGTGAACTATTGATAGGGAATAATATAAAAAAGAATGTTTATTTTGAAGAACATACCTACCCAACAGCGAGTCCTTCTCCTTATATTATTAGAATAGAGGACCCTAACAGGAACGCAGGAATTGCGAACATTTCAAATTCGGTAAATGTTGTTTTTTATTTAGAATCAAAACTTTATATAAACCCGTTTATGGGGGTAAATAACTCACCGCTTTTACTCAACCCTCCAATTGACAATGCTTGTGTTGGAACTGTTTATATCCATAATCCGGGAGCGGTAGATTTAGATGGGGATAGCCTGTATTATTCATTACATGAAAGCTTAAAAGAAGGAGGACAAATAGCTCCGGGATACCAATTTCCTTTTGCCTCTAATTTTTTAACAATAGACGGATTTACAGGCGATTTAATTTGGGATTCACCAGTAAATCAAGGAGAGTATAACGTGGCTATTTTAATTGAAGAATATCGATTTGGAATTAAAATAGGGAGTATTTTGAGAGACATGCAAATAACAGTAGTTCCTAATTGTGATCCACCACCCAATATTACAGGAGTTACAGATACATGCGTTATTGCTGGTCAAATACTTGATATGGATTATGCTGCAACAGGGAGTTCTGCGGTTACACTAACATCTACGGGAATACCTTATTTTATTTTTAATACAGCATTATTTCAACAAGTTACCGCACCTGCAACAATAACGACAGGTAATTTTTATTGGGAAACAAAATGTAATCACGTAAGAAAAACACCTTACTTTATTTCTATTAAAGGAATTGATGCAAGCGAAAATCATTTGGCCGATTTTCATACGACCAGTATTTTAGTTATTGGGCCTAAGCCAGAAAACGTAATTGCAACAGTCCAGACCAATACAATTAATATTATTTGGGATAAAACGATTTGTGCTCAAGTAGTAGGCTATAAAATTTATAGGAGACAAGGAGCATCTTCTTGGGTTCCGGGAGTTTGTGAAACAGGAGTTCCTTTATCGGCAGGGTTTCAGTTAATTAAAACAACTAGTTCCATTAATGATACTACGGTTAGTGATAATAATAATGGTTTAGGTTTGGTTCCCGGAGTAGATTATTGTTATAGAATTGTTGCTTGTTACCCTGATGGTGCACAAAGTATTGCATCAGATGAAGTTTGTGAAAAATTACAAAAAGATGTTCCAATTATTACAAGAGTCAATGTGAATTCAACAGATCAAACAAACGGAGCTATTTATGTAGAGTGGTCTAAACCAACAGAGCATAATATTATTCAATGGGCTGGACCCTATCGTTATTTAATTTATAGAGGAGAGAATACGACAAGCAATATGGTTTTAATTGATTCTACAGCAACAATTAATGATACGATGTATACTGATAACTTGTTAAATACATTAGATTTTCAATATCATTATCGAGTTGATATTTATAACTTAACAGGAGGAACAAGAGATTTAATGGGGAAATCT
>JAESTF010000363.1 GCA_016763795.1 Flavobacteriales bacterium | reverse complement strand
ATGAAAAAACCGCAGCAACTTGCTGCGGTTTTTTTTATTTTGATGGAAATGACTTGTTAATTTTTACCTCCTAACATTAGAATTTCGTTCACCACTACTTCAGTAGAGTATCGTTTGTTTCCGTCTTTATCATCATAACTACTATGTGTTAATTTTCCTTCAATAGCTATTTCACTACCCTTTTTAAGATACTTTTCAATAATATCGGCTGTCTTTCCCCATGCAATTAAATTGTGCCATTGTGTATCTTCAATTTTTTCACCTTTAGCATTTTTGTAACTATCATTTGTTGCAATTGATAACCTTGCTAATTTTTTACCAGAATCTAAATTGATAATTTCAGGATTCATGCCGATGTGTCCAATTAATTGTACTTTGTTTTTTAAGTTGTTCATAATATTAAATTATTAGTGTATATAAGTTTTATATGGTAAACCTGATTCGTTCAGATTTGATGATGCAAAGTAAAGGCGGCTATTAAATTTTATTCGGTTATTAAATGTTTGCTTTCGTTTAATGTCGATTGTAATCGTTTGTAGTCGTTTGTAATCGAATAATTTGTATATTTGTATACATGGAAAAGAAAAAGTGTATAGAATGCTCAAGTCCTTTTATTGGCAGGGTAGATAAGAAGTTTTGCTCTGATTATTGTAGAAACACTTATAACAATAAGGTAAACAAGGATGGTAAAAATTTAATTAGAAATATAAATAATCGTTTACGAAAAAATTGGAGAATTTTAGAAGAACTAAACCCAAGAGGGAAGTGTACGGTAAGTAAAAAAAAGTTAGATATGAAAGGTTTTGATTTTAATTACATTACTGAAGGGTATGTTACAAAGGCAGGTAAAAGTTATCATTTTTGTTATGATCAGGGTTATTCAGTTCTAGAGAATGAGGTATACATGCTAGTTAAAAAAGATTGAAATTATTACAGAGGAAGTATATCGGAACAACTAAGTATTTGCTGTTAATAAGTAGAGTAAGTTGTGTAATAAATATGCAAAATTCTCGTTTTCTTTACAATATGAATTTTAAAAATATAATGTTAATTATTTTGATAGCTTTTAGTTGTGATCTTATTTCGCAACCACTGTTAGAGAAACATAGAATTGTAGAAGTTTCAGGGATTAGTGATACGATCGATTATAAATTTGTTCAAAGTCAACAATTGTATGATGAAGGTTGGGATGATTTAGAGCAACCTAGTTTTTGGAGGATATTAATGACAATGGGAAGTGATTCTGCTTTGATTAATATTGGTAGTACTCGTCAAATCATAAAAAAAGTAGCAGTTAAAGATTGGAATAAGTTAACGGATGATAGTAAGAATGCCTTAAGAGATAGTGTTAAGAAGTATTATGGTTTACCTGAAGAAGAACATGTTTACATGACTTCAGGTAAAAAAGAATTTTATGATTTTGAGAAAGTGATTCCTAGTATTGGGAGAGGAATTGATATTTTTAATCAAAATAGAGTAGATCCTTTTTATGCGCAAGCAATTTTATTAATAGAAAGCCCAAATAAAATGCAGAAATCACCTGTTGGGGCTTATGGATCATTTCAAATAATGAGAAAAGTAGCAATTAGTTTAGGTTTAAAAGTAGATAAATATGTTGATGAACGTAAAGATTTTGATAAATCGGCTTGGGCATCAGCTAAATTAATTAGAACTATTTGTATTCCAGAGACAAATAAGATTCTAGAGACAAAAGGAATAACTTATAATCCAAATGATTTATGGTATAAATTACTAGTGTTACACACTTATCATGCAGGAGCAGGAAATGTTAAAAATGCAGTAAATTTTATTAATCCTGAAGAGGGAAACATGAAATTGATTACAACACTTTGGCAAACAGAAGTTGGAAGCTTTAGAAATGCCTCGCAAAACTATTCTCAATTAGCGTTGGCTTCTCTTATAGAATTAGATAATATTATATCTAACAAGTGTAAATTTATTTATTATTGTCCGCTTAATGAACTGTAAATTTCATTTCAACTTTTATTTTTATTTAAAATTTAATTGATAAACAAAAGAGTAACTAAACTTTTTACTACTTTTAATATTGTAAAAGGTATCAACTATTTTTATAAGTATGAAAAAGTATGATTTATGTGTGATTGGAGGAGGTCCTGCGGGGTATGCTGCTGCAATGAGAGCAATAGATTTTGATAAAAATGTTATCTTAATTGAGAAAGAAAAGCTTGGTGGTGCAGGGATTTATAATGGTGCGCTTTCATCAAAAACGATGTGGGAACTCTCTACAAGGTATAGGAAAGTTCAGGAAGATTTAAGTAAGAATGGCGAGCGAAAATTGGACATATCGTATGATGATGTTAAAGCATCAATTGAAGAAGCTGTTTTTGATCGTAAATTTCAATTAACCTGTCATCTTAGAATTATCCATGCGGAAACAAATTTAATAACATACGAAAAAGGATTAGCAAGTTTTGTTACCAATAAAGAAATTAAGATTTCGAAACAGAATGGTAAAGAAGATGTAATTTATGCTGAACATACTATTATAGCTAGTGGAAGTTACCCAAGAAAACTGCCAGATGTGGAGGTTGATGAAAAAACAATTATGACAAGTGATGGAATTTCTAATTTGACAAATTTTCCTAAAAGTATGGTTATAGTTGGAGCAGGTGTTATAGGTTGTGAGTTTGCTACAATATTTGCCAATTTTGGTAAAACAAAAGTGTATTTAATTGATAGAGCTAAACGGATCTTGCCATTTGAAGATGAAGATATTTCTGCGTTAATCTCTAAAAACATGGAAAAAGAAGGGGTTGTTATTCATAGAAAAGCAAACTTAAAGAGGATTGAGGTTAAGAATGGGATGGTTGAGTATGAGATAGAAAATGAAGAAGGAGAAATTGAAGTAATAACCGTTGAAAAAGCATTATTATCAATAGGCAGAATACCTAATATTAAATCGTTGAATATCGAAAATGCAGGTGTTAAAATGAGTAAAAGAGGTGTGCATATTGGTGATGAAGATACACAAACAAATATACCTCATATTTTTGCTGTTGGGGATGTTTCAGGAAGACTTCCTCTAGTGAATGTTGGTGAAAGAGAAGCAAGGCACGCAGTGGTTAAGATGTTTGCCGATTTTCCGGTAAAAGAAATTAATTATGATAATGTTTCTACTATAATGTTTTTAAATCCCGTAGTTGCTTCGGTAGGTGCAAATGAAAAAATGTTAAGAGAAAATAATATTCCATATCGAATTGCAAAGGTCGATTATTCAACTATTGCAAGAGCAATATCGATGGGGAAGCCTGAAGGTTTTTTCAAATTAATAGTTTCTGAGGATAGTGAAATGAAGGTGTTAGGGATGAGAGCGGTAGGGGTACATGCATCATCAGCTATACAATCGGTTGCGTTATTAATGTATATGAATAAAGGTATTGATGAGTTAGCACACATGATTCATCCACATCCTTCTATTGTTGAAGGTGTACAAGAAGCTGCGAGGATGTTATTAGGAAAGTCAATATACAAGTCAGCTGTATTTAAAGATAAGCTAAAGTGCTATAAATGGCGAGATGGCGTAGAAACTCCGTTAACAGTAATTGATGGTGAAAAGCGAATAAAATATGAAGATATTGCTAATCATTACAGTAGTACTCACGAAGATTAGTCTTTTAATTAAATATCTTTATTCAATTTTTTAAGAATAGAAAAAGCTCTATCAACACTGTCGTCATCTACTATAATTGTAAACTCGTGCATCGTAGAAATAATATCTAAAATATTAATGCCTTCCCAAGCAATTTTCTTTAAAATGAAATAGTAAATACCTGATACATCAGCGTTTTCACTGGGTAATTTTATAGTAATAGAAGATAATCCGGTGGTATCTTGTATTAGTTTTTCTCCTTTAAAAAGTGTGTCAACATCATTATGTTCAGAATCACTTAAAATAATGGTGGTTTCATATACGCCTTGAGAAAAAGCAAAAAAAGTATCTTTTTTACCTTTTATTTTTTTTAGTAATTCAGTTTGTTTGTCAATTATAGTGTCAGAATTAGCAAATGTAAAATAAGTTATTTTAGATCTAACCGTTATATCTCCAAGCTTGTTAATTACTTTTTTTACTTTGATTTTTAAGTTTGGGTCAAACTTTGGAGATAGCCTTTTAAGAGCCATAACTATTGCGCCTATTTGAACATCTTTGTTTAGTTCTTCGTCAATTTCTCCTTTTATTTGTCTGGATAAGGAAGAAAGGTTAATTATCCCTTCAGCTAACGCTTCTTCTAAAAAAGGTGACTTTTTTATTATTTCTTCTACAATTACATGGGTTGCCTTCATTCCTTAAAATTTAACATTTATAGGCCAAATATAATAAAAAAATAAATTAAAGTTATAAATTTAACAAGCTGAATGTTTTTTGTATCTATAAAATAGAAACAAAATGAATTATTTTATAAAATCTTGAATAATAAATTAGTTCAAAACCTTTTTTTTTCGTTTTTTTATAATGTATATGGAATATGTAGAATTTACAGCAGAAGTTAGCCCGTTAGAAATAGGAAGGGATATATTAATTGCAGAATTAGCCGAAATAGGTTTTGAAAGTTTTGTAGAAACAAATAATGGTATTGAGGCTTATATTCAATCGGAAAAATTTATAGAAAAAGCAATTAAAGGATTGAATATATTACAAAACACTAATTTTAAGATTGAATATTCCACAAAAAAAATTGCAGACCAAAATTGGAATGCAGAATGGGAGAAAAATTTTGAATTAATAAATGTAGAAGGAGAGTGTTGTATTCGAGCTCCTTTTCATAATAAAATTGAAGGCATTAAATATGACATTATTATAGATCCTAAAATGTCTTTTGGTACGGGGCATCACGAAACCACGTATTTAATGATTAAAAGGTTGTTAAATTTAAACTTAGAAAACAAGAAAGTATTGGATATGGGTTGTGGGACTGGTATTTTGGCGATTTTAGCTAAAATGAAAGGTGCAACATATATTGAGGCAATAGATATTGATGAATGGGCTTATAATAACACACTAGAAAATATTAGGAATAATAATTGTAATGAGATAAATGTTTTTAAAGGTGGTGTAGGGAAAATACAACTGACAGGTTTTGATGTAATAATAGCTAATATTAACAGAAATATATTGTTAAATGATATGTCTGATTATGTAAAAGCATTATCATTAAATGGTATTTTGTTATTAAGTGGGTTTTTTAGTTCAGATAGAGAGGTTTTAATTGAAGCAACCTCAAAACTTGGTTTAGAACTTGTTTTTACGGATAGTAAGAATGATTGGACAATGTTACATTTAGTAAATAAAAATGGGTAAAATATATAAGTATATTCTAATAGTTAGTTGTTTTTTAATGACCTTTTCTGGGGTTGCTCAAAACAAAATAAAACATTTTTCGTCAGATTCATCTTTATTTTTTCAAGAGATGGAGCAGTTCTTGACTTATTCTAGAAAACAAGATGGAATGTTGGTTATGGATGAGTTCTCATGGAGTTGGTTTGATGGGAAGTTTTCTGATAAACAACGAGAGGGAGTTTATAAAATTTCTAATTTGATGCTTAAAAAAAGGAAAAAAGCATTTCCAGATTTTAAAAATTATTTATTTACAGTTTCGCAATTTGTTAACAGTAAAACTCAAACGGAAGAAAGTTTTGAGGAGTGGCAAAATATTTTAGTAAAGCTGATTAAAGGTAAAAGTAAAAAGAGATTTACCGATTATCTCAAATCGTGTAATAGCTTATTTAGTGAAAATTTGTTGTACAAATCAGCTTCTAATCAATGGGCTGCAAATAATAGTAATTATACTTTTGGTTACGATAGTTTACCTACTATCGCGTTTAATGCACTTACACTAACTTGTTATTCAAAAGGAGATAGTTCTGTTATTTATAATACCAAAGGAATTTATTATCCGACAGAAGCCCGATGGGTAGGAGAAGGTGGTAAAATTACATGGGATCGGGCAGGTTTTGCAACAGATTCAGTTTATGCAGAAATAAATGATTACACAATCAGCTTAAAATCTCCAAGATTTACAATAAATAATGTGCTGTTTTATAATTACAATTATTTTGCAGAACCTTTAAAAGGAGTACTGAAAGACAAAGTGTTGGCTAATGTTAAAATGTTGAAAGCAACCTATCCAAGGTTTGATTCTTATGAGGCTTTATTTGAAATTAAAGATATTGCTAAAAATGTAGATTATATTGGAGGGTTTTCTCTTTATGGTAGAAAGGTAATTGGGAAAGGAACAAAAGAGCAAGATGCATATTTAATATTTAGCAGAAAAGGAGTGCCATTTTTAAAAATGGCATCAAAAACGTTCATTATTAAACCCGAACGAATAGTTTCTCAAATAGCATCAGCAACACTTTACATCAAAGAAGACTCTATTTATCATCCAGGGCTTTCGTTTAAATTTTTTAGAGAAAGTAGAAAAGTATCTTTGTTAAGGGATAATAAAGGAATTAAAATAACACCTTATTTTAACTCTTACCACCAGGTAGATATGGATTTTGAATCGTTAAATTGGAGTATCGATTCACCAATGGTAGAATTTAGAAATATGCAAGGAGGAACAAGAACCAGAGCTACATTTATTTCGTCAAATTTTTTTAGGAAAGACGATTATATGAAGATAATGGGGATGCAGTCAAAACATCCGCTTTATACAATCTATAAAATTGTTGAAAAATTGGATACTAATTATATCACTAATCGAGATGTGGCGGAGCACACTTTAGAATCCTATTCTAATATAGAGATAATGCTATTAGAACTATCTAATTTAGGTTTTATAAATTATAATTACGATGGTAAATACTTTATAGTAAAAGATAAATTAATTAACTGGGTTAAAGCCAGTGGAGGTAATGTTGATTATGATGTTATTGGTTTTAATTCAAATGTAAAAGGATATAGTAATGCTACATTGAGTTTGTTAAATTTCGATTTAAATATAAGAGGAGTAAATAGTGTTAATGTTAGTGATTCGCAAGAAGTGGTAATTTATCCTAGAAGAATAGAGATTACATTAAAAAAGAATAGAGATTTTGATTTTAGCGGAGTAATACAAGCAGGAAGATTTGATATAATGGGGAGTAATTTTTCATTTAAATATGATGAGTTTAAAATTGATATGCCTAATGTAGATTCACTTATAATTTATGCAGAAACTGGTGGTATAGATAAACATGGGGAGCCAATTATTAGACCAGTAAAAACGGTAATTGAAAAAATAACAGGAGATTTATTAATTGATAAACCAGACAATAAATCTGGAGTAAAAAAAGCAGATGAATACCCTATTCTAAATAGTGATCGAGATTCTTATGTGTTTTACGATAAAAAACAAACCTTAGGAGGAGTATATAATAAAGATGATTTTTATTTTCATGTAGAGCCTTTTGCAATTGATAGTTTAGATAATTTTGATAATGACCAGTTAAAATTTAAAGGGACAATGCTTTCGGCTGGTATCTTTCCAGATTTTGATGAAGTACTAACATTACAGCCTGATCATTCTTTAGGTTTTGTTAGAGAAACTCCAAAAGGAGGTTATCCAATGTATGGAGGTAAAGGGACTTATCATGATACAATCAGACTTAGTAATGAAGGGTTTAGAGGAAATGGTAAATTAGAGTATATAGCTTCAACAACATATTCTAACGATTTTATTTCCTTTCCAGATTCCATGAATGCAATTGCTCAAAATTTCAATGTAGAAGAAAGTCCTGTTGCAGTTGAATTTCCACCTGTTGAAGGAGAGAATGTGATGACAAGATGGTATCCTGAGAAAGATATTATGATTCATAGAGAGAGAGATAAACCAATAGCAATGTATGATATGAAATCGTATATGCACGGACAAACCATGATTCAACCAGATGGATTGACTGGCTCAGGGGTTTTTGAATTTCAAAAAGCAGAATTAGAAGCGAATCTTATTAAATTTAAATTTAAAGATTTTCAGTCAGATACTGCTGATTTTAGGTTGAAAGAAGAAGGGATTGATGGTGCTGATGCTTTAGCATTTTCTACAGTAAATGTTAATGCTTATGTTACTTTTGATGGTCGTTATGGACAGTTTAAGTCTAATGGTGGTGGATCTTATATCAATTTTGAGCCTATGCAATACATTTGTTTTATGCAAGAGTTTAAGTGGTATATGGACAACGATGATATTGAGCTTACTGCTGGAGAAGCAAAAGCAACAGATGCATCGGGTGTAAAACTTGATGGAGCACAATTTATTTCTGTTCATCCCGATCAAGATTCTTTAAGTTTTTTCTCATCAAAAGCGAAGTACGATTTAAAGAAAAAGGTTATTTATGCAGAAGGAGTTAAGCTTATGTTAATTGCTGATGCTATGCTTTATCCAGATAGTGGAAGAATTATAATAGATAAGAAAGCAAAAATGAGAACGTTAAATAATTCTAAAATAATGGCAAGTTTTGTTACGCAAAATCATAGTATATACAATTCCACAATTAATGTTTTTGGTAAGAAAAAGTATGTTGGTTCTGGTTATATTGATTATGTGGATGAGATTGAAAAAACACAAACAATTTATTTGCAAAATATAGGTGTTGATACTACAGGACAAACTTATGCAACTGCAGAAATAAAAGATACTGCTAATTTTACCTTAAGTCCTAACTATGAATTTTATGGAAAAGTTAATCTTTTTGCGAATAACGAAAATTTAACCTTTAAGGGATATTCTAGAATTTTTCATGAGTGTGACTTGTTAGGTAGGAATTGGTTTAGTTTTGAATCGGAGATAAATCCTCTTGAAATTTATATTCCTGTAGATAGCACAACAAAGGATGTTAATGGGAACCCTTTATCTGTGAGTGTGTTCTTGAGCCCCGATTCTTTAGGTGTTTATACCTCTTTTATTAATAATAAAAAGAAATACAGTCATATACCTATTCTTCCAGCCGAAGGGTTTTTGTTTTATGATAAAGTGAAAGAAGAATATCAAATATCGAATAAAGATAAATTACAAGAAATGTCTTTCGGAGGTAATTATTTAAGCTTAAATACCAAAAACTGTAAAGTCTATGGTGAAGGTAAAATTAATTTAGGTAATAAAACAGGTCAAGTAGATATTCAAACAGCAGGGGTAATAGAGCATAATCAGTTAGATGGGGAAGTAATATTTGATATGGTAACCATTGTAGATTTTTTCTTTAATGATGATGCGTTAAAGAAAATGACAAAACAATTACAAGAGGCAAGTAGTTTGGATCCTGCAAAATTAGATAGGCCTACTTTCGAGAAAGGTTTGAGAGAACTTGTTGGTTCTGTAGAAGGAGATAAATTGATAGCTCAAGCTAATTTGAATGGAGAATTTAAGAAAGTGCCAAAATCATTAGAAAAAACGTTAGTATTTAATGATTTAAAAATGAGATGGAATGATGATAGTAGATCGTATAAATCTTTCGGTAAATTAGGATTAAGTAACATTAACAATAAGCAAATTAATAAATATGTAAACGGAAAGGTTGAGTTAATAAAGAAGCGGAGTGGAGATGTTTTAACTATCTACATAGAAATAGATAGAAATAATTGGTATTTCTTTACATATACACGAGGCGTAATGCAAGGAATTTCGTCTAATAGTGATTTTAATTCTGCTATCACAGAAACAAAACCTGATAAACGAAAATCTAAAGGAATAAAAGGGCAAGAATCATATCAGTATATGTATTCAACTGCGCGAAAGAAAAAAGATTTTATAAGAAAATTTGAAAATTAATTTTAGATAAAGATCTATTTTTTGCATCAATACAATATATTGTTAATTTTGGAGATTGGCTTAGCCACTAAATGATAAGAAAAAGGATACATAAAATAACACTAACAGTCTTAATACTGTTGTTTGTTTCTATTAACACTCAAGCTCAATATGCTTCGGAAGAAGAGTTGAAAGATGCTGCAAATGAGATGTTTGAAGAGGAGAACTATGTAGGTTCTATTAAGTTGTTTTCTCAACTTTTAAGTACATACCCCAAAGACCCTAGTTATAATTATAAATATGGAGCTTGTTTGTTGTTTGGTTCTAGAGATAAAGATGAAGCTTTAAGGTATTTAAAGTTTTCTGTAACAAAATCTAATGTAGATCCTATTGCATTTTATTTTTTAGCGAAAGCTTATCATCATAATTATGAATTTTCGGCTGCAATAGTTAATTATAATAAATATAAAGGAAAGTCTACAGTAAAAGAACATCAAAAATATACGATTGATAGGCAACTTGAAATGTGTAAAAATGGTCAGAAGCTTATCAAAAGCATGACTGATATAGGTGTTTTGAGTAAGAAAAATATTAAAGCCTCTGATTTCTTTAGATCATATAAATTAAACGGAATAGGAGGGAAGATAATTGTAAAACCAGATGATTTTAAGACAAAATATGATCAAAAAAAGAAAGAAAAATCAGTTATCTATTTAGGTGAGAAGAAAGATATGGTTGTTTTTTCTTCTTTTGGAAAAGCAGGGGCTTCTGGCAAAGATATTTTTAGAGTAGTAAAATTACCCAATGGCGAATGGAGTAAACCTGCTAGCATTGGTGATGAAATAAATACAGAATATGATGAGGATTATCCTTTTTTACATCCAGATGGAAGAACATTATATTTTAGTTCAAAAGGATATAATAGTATGGGGGGATATGATATTTTTAAATCTACGCTAAACCCTCAAACGGGAAGATGGTCTTACCCTGAGAATTTAGATTTTCCAATTAATACTCCTGATGATGATATTCTTTATATATCAGATATTGATAATAAACTGGCCTATTTTGCTTCTTCAAGAGATAGTAAACAAGGAGAACTAACAGTTTATAATGTTACGGTTAATGCATCTCCAGTACAACATTCTGTTATTAAAGGCTTTTTCTTAGCAGAATCTAACCCAAGAATGAAATCGGCAACAATAACAGTTAAAGATGTTGAAAAAGATAGAAGGTATGGAGTATATAAAACACATAATGTTACAGGAGAGTATTTGTTGACATTCCCTAGTAATGGTGGGAAATTTAAAATATTAGTAGAGACAACAGATGATGCGCCAGTACATTCAGCCATAATAGAATTACCTAAATTAGATGGTTTTAGAGCATTGAAACAAGAGTTGAGGTTAGTTGGAGAAGGTGATGATGAAAAATTAGTGATTAAAAATTTATTTGATGAAACAGATGAGTTTGATATTAATGATCCATTGTTTGTTCAAAATATTTTAAAAGAGAGAGCAAAACTAAATGTAAATATTACGGAAGAAGAACTTAATAATTCATTAGCAAATAGTTTAAATAATGCACTATCAAATCAAGAAAACCCTGAATCAGCCTATAGTGAATTGTCTGATGAGCAAATAGTGAATAAAACAGATGAAGTTTCTTCAAAAATAATTGAACAAGCAAAAATATCTAAAGAGCAAGCAAACCTTTCATACCAAATAGCGAGTAAGAAAAGTATTCAAGCAAAAGAAACGTATAATGAAGCAAATATTTTAAAAAATAATGGAGACTTAAAACAAGCAAAAGTAAAAAAGTTAGAAGCCGCCAAATTGATTAATGAAGTTGTTGCGGCATTAGCTATTGCAAAAACCTTAGATAATGAAGTTGTAGAAAGAGAATCAGATATTGTTGCAGTAACTAAATTACAAGAAGCTGTTAATGCAGATATTGATGAAGGAAATAGAAAGGGAGCTGAAGATAATTTAGAAAAATTAGATGAAATTGCTTCAGCAACATATCATACTGAATCAGCTTTAGTGGTAGAGGAAGAATTACTAGAAAATGAACTGTCAGAAAAACAGAAAATCTATAATAAGAATAGAGATAATGTTACTGAGTTACAAAATAGAGAATATGAGTTAACAGAAACAATAAATAAATTAGAAGCAAAAAAAGAAGCGACTAAAAAGAAAAGTGAAAAAGCAGATTTAGAAGTAAGAATAAGCACGTTACAAATAGATGTGGAAGATGCTAAATTTGATTTAACTAATTCAAAAACAAAAGCAGAGAAATCTACAAAAGAATATAATGAAGCAAAGAATAGAGCTAAAACAACAAAAATTGTTATTGCTTCGGTTACTTCAGGAAATGATAATGTTGTTCCAATAGGAGATGCAAGTAAACTTCAAATTGAGAACGACATTACATATTTTGAGAAAGAAGGATTAGTTGGTTTATATCCATCGAATGAAACAGTAATATCTTCTGAACCATTAGCCGTTTATAGCTTAGAAAATCATAAGGATGAATACAATGTTATTGATGAGTCAGGAGATATTGTAGATTACAATACAACTTATAGTTCTGAACTTGCTGAACTTGATAATTCTATAACTCCAACAGAAAAAGCAAATCAAATTATAAAGATTAATGAAAGTTGGATAAAAGATATTGAGGAGGAGATTACAATTAGAAAAGAGCAACTAAAAGTAGAAACGAATAATTCTAAGCAGCTTGATTTTGAAGGAAAAATAACTTCGTTAGTAGCACTAAAATCTGAAAAACAAAATGAAATAACCACCAATACAGAACTGTTAGCAGCGAATGCATCTTCAACAGCTATTACTACAAATAATAGCTCCGAAACGATAGCTTCAAAAGAAATAGATGAAGAAGTAAATATTATGAATACTGATGGGTCTATTATTGATTATGAATCTAATTATACTACTGAATTAGAGTTGTTTACGGAGGAAGATGATTATGACTCTTACAATAAAAAAGCAGCTATTCATACTAATTGGGCGAGTGCTACAGAGCAAGAAATTTTGATAAAGAAAATGGAGCTTGTTGAAGCGGACGAAAGCGAGAAAGATGGACTTAAAAATGTAATTGCAGTTTTAGAAAATAATTTATTAGATCAACAGGAATTTGCAGCTCTGTACGAATCTCAGGCTGAATCGGTTAAAGTTACTGAGTCTGTTACAGAAGAACCTTTAGCAAATAATGAAACATCATTAACCAATACAGAGGATTTAACCCTTAATAATAATAACTATAAAGATGTATTTGTTGAGGAGTTAGAGACCGTAAGTGAAGATGATTCGTATGAAAGTTATACCGAAAAAGCAATTATTCATAAAAAATGGTTGAAAGCTATTGAAACCGAAATTGCAACAAAGGAAGTAGAATTATCAAACGCTAATGAAGCTGATAGAAACCTTCTAGAGAATGAGATAGCAGTGTTGGAAAATGATTTTCTGGAGCAAGGGGAATTTATCGCATTGTATGAATCTCAGGCTGAATCGGTTAAAGTTACTGAGTCTGTTACGGAAGAACCTTTAGCAAATAATGAAACATCACCAACAAATACAGAGAGTTTAGCGCCTAATAACTATAAAGATACATTTGTTGAGGAGTTAGAGACCGTAAGTGAAGATGATTCGTATGAAAGTTATACCGAAAAAGCAATTATTCATAAAAAATGGTCGAAAGCTATTGAAACGGAAATTGCAACAAAGGAAGTAGAATTATCAAACGCTAACGAGGCTGAAAAAAACCTTTTAGAGAATAAAATTGCGGTGCTAGAAAATAACTTGTTAGAGCAACAAGAATTTACAGCACTGTATGAATCTCAAGCTGAATCGGTTAAAATTACTAAAACTGTTATAGAAGAACCTATAGCTAATAATGAAGAACCAGGGAAAAATGTTGTTGAGCCTGTAATCAATAACGAACTAGCTGAGGAAAATTTAACTAGTAATAATTTAAATGCCTCGGAAGATGACTTTTCTAACCTTAAATACAATAGTGAATTCGTTTATAAATCTACCCAATCTCAAAATACATTACAATCAGTTAATGAATTAAAAAATGAGGCAAGATTATTAAAAGAGGAATCAGATGTTAAGTTAAATATTGCAAGTAATACATCTTCTCCAGAAGAAAAAGATGTGATGATAACAGAAGCGAATGATTTGATAAAAAAATCGGATCGTAAACAAGATGAGATTGCTAGAATTTATGAAACAGCTAATAGAAGTGAATATCGTAATAATGAAAACGTAATTTCTAGTTTAAAAAAGAATAGTGATGATCCGTATGCTAATAAAATTATAATGGCAGAAATGCTTGTTGATGAAGCAAGTAATTATAATGAAGAAGCAAAAGACGAACGATTAAAAGCTATAAATGCTACAAATCAAACATCTAAGGAGTTGGCATTACAAAATGCTTACGAGTTAGAAATGAAGGCCATTGAAAAGCAAAAAGAGGCAATAAATCAATTGTCAGATGGAGAAAATATTGATGCTGTTTATGCAAGTAATGAAGAACCAGCAAACGTAATTAATAATGAAGAACCATTAATAAATACTGAAAGCACTACTCCAGCAAATAGAGAACGGCCAAGTGCATCAAGTTCAGAAGTTACTCAAGAAGACCAGGAAGTTTTATTAAATCTTAAACCAGAAGAAATTGTAGCTATTAAAAGCTCTGAAGAATACCAGAGTTATGCAGCATTAAAAGCCGAAAAAAGAAGGTTAACCAAGGAGGCTGAAGTTGAATATGTAGAGGCTCAGGAACATGAAGAAGATGCTAGTGACCAAAAACAATTAGGAGTAAGCTTAAAAGCAATGGCTGCAGGAGCTGCAACTGAAGAAGAGAAAACTAAGAAACTAGGGCAGATAGAGAAGTTAAATAAAATGATTACTGAGAATGAAGCAAAAGCTGTAGAGTTAAAAAGCAGTGCAGACAATAAGGATTCTCAAGCAAAAATTGTAAATGATAAATCAGATTTTATTCTAATAAATGTTGATGAGAATATTGCTAAAAATTATACGGTAATAGAAAAAGTAGAAACATTTGATAGTGATTTTATGGCTGAGGTAATGAATAGAACAGCTACTTCTACCAGTGAAGAACCATTAGCAAATAATGAGT
>JAESTF010000362.1 GCA_016763795.1 Flavobacteriales bacterium | reverse complement strand
CAAGCCCTAAACAAACTACACCCGTAAAAAAGAAATCGGCAACTAATAAAGCCAAAGGAAAATGGAAGAGTTTTAAAAATAAATTAAATTAAAATTATCACGCTATGAAAAAACCAAACTACACAAAATTATTTACCGCTGTAATTGCGACACTATTAATTACGGGAATTACAACAGCCCAAACAGGTAATGAATCTCAAGGTGCAGGTTCGGGTGTTAATATTACTACAGGAGATTACAATACATTGTATGGTGATAGTAGTGGGGCGAGTATAAGTAGTTCCAATAAGAATACTTTAGTGGGCTATAATACTGGTCGAAATATTACTACTTCAGTTTACTCAGAAGCTACTTTTGTAGGGTATTTATCTGGTTTTTCTAATACTACAGGAGTTGACAATACTTTTATTGGAGCATTTTCTGGTTATTCTAACAAAACGAATAGTGATAATACTTTTATAGGCGTAGAGGCTGGTTATTTTAATGATGGAGGAAACGATAATACCTTTATTGGTGAAGAAGCGGGTTATAATAATACTACAGGAGATAGAAATACTTTTGTTGGTGAAGATGCAGGGTATCGCAACACAACAGGATCTAACAATACTTTTATTGGAAAAAGCGTTGGGTGGGAGAATACTACCGGGAAAGGCAATACTTTTGTTGGTTCTCAAGGTTCTTCTTTGATCTCGTTAACAGAATTCCAAAATGGAAATCTTTCAGAGGGAGTTTTCTCTACAGGTGAACTTAATACTACTGGAAAAGGGAATACTTTTTTAGGGGCTAGCGCAGGAGGACATTCTGAGGGTAATGGTAATACTTTTTTAGGGTACTCTGCAGGAGCACGTAACAGACAGGCTGACTATAATACCTTTGTTGGTTTTGGAGCAGGCAGCGCTAATAACATAGCAAATGAAGCAAACTTAGCCAATCATAATACCTATTTGGGTTATTTAACAGGGGCTAAAAACAGGAAGGGAGAACATAATGTAGGGATAGGCTCGTTGGCAGATTTTGGAAACTTTGGAGGGGCGAGTACAGATGTAAATAGAACAATTTTTATAGGTGCTAGTTCTTTTATTAATAACAATGATGCCATTGCAATTGGCTACAATACAAGTGTGACAGGTTTTAAAGCCATTGTTTTAGGTAATAATGCTACGGCTAACAGTAGTTATTCTGTAGCTATTGGTGCAGATGCTGTTGTAACTACTGCAAACAGTATGGTCCTCGGAGGAAATACTCCCACAACTCGTGTTAGTGTAGGTATAGGTACAAGTGCTCCCAACAACAATGCTTCGCTCGATTTGGGAGATGATGACAAAGGCTTATTACTAAATAGATTAACAACTGCTTTGAGAACTACTTTAGGAGCAAGTTTAACATCAGCAGAAGCAGGATTAATGGTTTATGATACAGACCTTAATGAAAGTCAAATTTGGGATGGAACACAATGGGATGGAAGCGGAGGTGCCCCATCAATAGAATACAACACAGGGTTTGCACTAAATGGCACATCAGATTCATTAGTAATACAGGATGCAGGAACTCGTTTTGCTGTTGAGTTGTTATTATTACAAGACGGAACTGGTACAGATACTCAAACTTTAAGCTTAACAGGAACAGACATTACAATATCAGGAGGTAATATATTAGACGTTTCTTCATTGCAAGATGGAACAGGAACGGATGATCAGACAGTTGATGCGTTTAATTTAGCAGGAACAACCTTAAGTTTATCATTAGAGGGTGATGGTGTTACAAACAATACAGTAGACCTTTCATCTTTACAGGATGGTATTGGAACTGATTCTCAAGATTTAAGTTTAACAACAAACACTTTAAGTCTAACAAATGATGCAAGTACCGTTGATTTATCGGGATATTTAGATAATACAGATTCACAAACCTTAAGCTTAGCAGGAACAGACATTACTATTTCTGGAGGGAATACCTTAGATGTTTCTTCATTACAAGATGGAACTGGAACGGATGATCAAACGGTAGATGTGTTTAGTTTGTCAGGAACAACATTGAGTTTGTCATTGGAAAGTGATGGAGTAGTAAACAATACTGTTGATCTTTCTTCTCTAGCGGGCAGCGGAGGAACAGATGACCAAAACATTTCAGGATCTAATCTTACAGGAACAAACTTGACTATTGCTATTGAGGGAGGAAGTTCAGAGGTAATCGACTTATCATCTTTACAAGATGGAGTAAACGATTCTGATGCTGACCCAACAAATGAGTACAATACTTCTGTTGTTTTAAATGGTACTGATTTAGAAATAACAGATGGTGGCGGAACAATTACTACAGATTTATCTTCTTTAGTTAGTAGTGGAGGAACGGATGACCAAAACATTTCAGGGTCTGGTTTAGCAGGAACGAACTTAACTATTGCTATTGAAAATGGGAGTTCAGAAATAATTGATTTAGGGCCGTTATTAGTTGACCTACAAAACACGATTAATGCATTAACACTTCGTGTAGATTCTTTAGAAGCAGCAGTAAATACCTGTTGTGGTACATCACTTAAAGTAGATGCAGTTATTGGAGAAAATGGACCTCTTTTAGGTCAAAATTTCCCTAATCCATTTAACGAAAGCACAACAATAGAGTATTATTTACCAAACACAGTACAAACATCTTATATGAATGTTGTAGCTGTAAATGGAGATTTAGTTAAAACAATACAAATTAATAGTAGAGGTGATGGACACATCATTTTAGGAACAGGAGATATGGCTCCAGGAAATTATTTTTACAGCATGTATGCTGATGGATTATTGATTGGAACTAAGCAAATGATTGTTTCTAAATAGAAGCAACTACAAAAAAGGAATCGGCAACTAATAAAGCCAAAGGGAAATGGAAGAGTTTCAAAAATAAAATAAATTTTAATTAAATCTAACTTATAAAAACGTGTCTTATGCAAAATAACATAGACTATATAATTTCTGAAAAAGCTCGAACAATGGGTAATATGGGAGGATCAGGAATGAAAATAGGAACAATGATCGGAACTAAAAATTACTTTTTCTTTTTCCCTGACAAAATTGAAGATGGTACTAATGGTATATTGGAGAGAAAGATGCGAATAACTACTACAATTAGTTTTGAAGGTTTATCAATGAAGGAGTATATTAAAACGAAGGTCGAAGAAGATAGGACATCCATTGAAGATTTCGAAGCATTTGCTTTAGCAATGTCAACAGAAAATGAGTACATACTAGCATATCCTTTTAGCGATATTAAGCAAGTTAAATTGAAAGTTAATTTTTTTGCTGGAACGATCACCGTAAATAAAACAGATAAAAAAATGGGAGGTTGGGATATTATATTTTCCTCTTTAGGAAAACAAAAAAAGGATGTAAAAGAGTTTTATAGAATTAATCCAATAATATAATTAAGCGCTATGGCTATATCTTGGGGACTACCTCCTAAATTTCAATTAATTAAGGAGCTTAATAATACAAATGTTGCAATAATAAATAATCGGATTGTATCTATTCTGAAAGCGAATAATTTTGATATTAAATCGATACAAGAATACAATGTGCAGGCAAGGAAAAAAATGCCTCATACGGCATTAAGCATACTCTCTTTTGGTAGGCCGTTTATGCAAATTTCAATATTAATTAGTAAAAAAGGAAAATTAACTGTTCAATCTCTTTATGATTACAATTCTCGTATGGGAAGCACTTGTTTTGACTCAGGAAAACAACATAAAATTATCTCATCAATGATTGAAGAATTGACAACTCAGTTAAGAAACTAATTTTCGAAAAAAAGAACATAAAAACAAAAGTTAACTAAATAGTATAACTCTAAAAATAAATACCATGAAAAAAATAATTACTTTATTAATGGCAATTGCTTTTTGTAGCATTGTAATCGGACAACAAACAATGATCTGGGAAAAAAAATGGTCAACAAATGTTAATGATGTAACAGTAGGTATGGTAACTGATGCCAGCAACAATATTTACACTGCGGGTATTGTAGGCAATGGAACAGACGATGATGTTGTGATTACAAAACATGATGAATGTGGCGTTTTGTTGTGGCAAAAAACCTACGATTCTGGTACAGATGATGAGGTGATTGGAATTGACATAGACAATGCAGGAAACATCTATTTGGCAGGAAACCGCGATATTGCAGTGCAAAAAAAACCATTGATACTCAAATACAGTAGTGCTGGAACATTAATTTGGGGCAATGCATCAGGGGTTATTTGGGGTAGAGAAATACGGGCAATGACTGTTGACGGTGCAGGAAATGTATATACTACAGGAAGTTCTTTCAGCGATATTTTTGTTAAAAAAATCAATTCTTCGGGGGTGCAGCAATGGCTTAAATATTACGATGCAGGACAGTCGCTTTATGATGAAGGTAACGACATTCACCTATCGGGAAATTCAGTTTATGTAACAGGTTCGGGAGTAGTAACTTCAGCAAACGGAACCGATATTGTAACGCTAAAATATTATACTTCAGGTACTTTTCAATGGGCTAAAACTACAGGTGGAACTCTAGCTGATTACGGTGTGATAGTTAAAACAGATGCTGGTGGTAATGTATATGTATTGGGAAGTAATGAAACTGCAACTGCTGCAAGATTCGTATACAACATGACGAAGTACAATGTTGCGGGAACTGTGCAATGGAATACGGCACTTACTTTGTCGCTTCCGAACAACGTTGCAATTCCTTCTGATTTTATTATAGATAATGCTAACAACACTTACCTTACTGGGGTGGTATCACAAACTATTCCATCAACTACAACCCCTACATCCATGTTAACGATAAAGCTCAATGCTACGGGCACAAAGCAGTGGACTAAAATTTCTAATAGCATAACAACTGGAAATGGTAGGGGCTTTGGAAAGCGTTTGTTTTTTGATCAAAACGGAGATATTCTTGTTTTTGGTAGGACTGCATCTAACGGCATAGGCTTTGTAACCTATAGCCCCAGTGGTGTTCAAGGAAATCTCTCTAGCGTTTCAGGTTCTAGTAGTAAACTAATTAGTGCAGTTCAATCGAATCAAAATGGTTTTTTTGTGAGTTGTCCCATCTACGACAATGGAATCTATTACCCTAGTATAGTTAAAATAGGTGAATTTCCAATAGGGTTTCAAGCACACACTTATTCAACTACAAGTTTCTGCGATGGAGATTCACTTCAATTAAATGCAACTGTACCCACAGGCTCTACTTTTAGTTGGAGCCCCACCACAGAGCTGAGTGATTCTACTTCATTAACCCCATGGGTATCTTGGGTAAGAGACCCTAATGCTCCATCTGATAAAAGAATTTATACATTAACCCTAAATAATTGCGAAGCCGTAGCCAGCGTAACTGTAACGAATAAAAGAGCTCCTTATACATATATAAGACAATGGGCAGGTAGTACTACTGCGAGTGGTTCATTAGGTGTAATAACTAGTAACGATACCATTAGTGCTTGCCCAGGAGACACCATCTTTTTAGGTGGAATAAATAATCAGATATATGATTGGTTTAAGGTGAACAATTCAGGCGTGGACCCTTACATTACTACTACTAGTGGGTTGTCGGGTATAGTACCAATAACAAATACAGGCACCTATTATGCAGATGTAAACAGGTCAGGTTGTTGGGACACAACCGTATATCTTACTGTTAATTTTATTAATGGGAGTCTTCTGGTTAATGCCAATGTAAACCAAACGAGTGTTTGTGCAGGAACTCAAATAACCTTTACAGGAAGTGGAGATGGTAGTTCTTACAATTGGGATAATGGTGTAACGGATGGCGTAGCATTTACACCCACAACAACACAAACATACACGGTAACAGGAACGGGTGGAAATTGTTCTGGCACAGATACAGTAACAGTTACTGTTAATACAGAGGACTCAGGATTTAGTTATCCATTAGCAGCATACTGTTCATTAGGAGCAGACCCAACACCCACCTCAAACACTGCAGGAGGAACTTATTCTGCACCAAGTGCCGTGGTTATTAATGCAGTATCAGGTGTAATTGATTTATCGACCAGTACCGTTGGAGGCCCATACAGCGTAACTTACACAACAAATGGGGCATGCCCGAGTAATACCAGCTATGATATTACCATTAGTACATCGCCTACCGTTGTTGCTAATGCAACATTAATCAGTGTATGTAGTGGCACTTCGGTTACCTTCACAGGAAGTGGTAATGCCAGTTCTTACAGTTGGAATAATGGCGTAACGGATGGTGTACCATTTATATTAACATCAACACAAACATACACGGTAACAGGAACAGATGGAAATGGTTGTTCTGGTACAGATATGATAATAGTTTATGTTACTCCTATGGATGATGCAGGGTTTACTTATCCATCGGGAACATACTGCCAAACAGCAACAGATCCAACACCAACAGCAAACACTGGTGTAGGGACTTATACTGCACCAAGTGGTGTAGTTATTAATGCAACAACAGGCGTAATTGATTTATCAGCCAGTACCGTTGGAGGGCCATACAGCATAACTTATACAACAAGTGGGGCATTCTGTCCAAATAGCAGTGGCAATAATGTTACTATTACATTAGGGTTTGATGCGGAGTTTTCCTATACTACCTATTGTCAAGGTACAGCCAATCCATTTCCATCACACACAACAGGAAGTAACGGTGTTTATACTGAGAGTACAGGAAATCTTGTATTTGTAAACAGTTCTACTGGAGAGATAGATTTAGCATCTTCTACTCCAGGAACATATACCATTATAAATACAATTGCTGCATCAGGAGGATGTTTAGGAGCAACTTCTAATAGTCAAATCACCATTAATCCCTCGCCTACGGTTGTTGCTAATACAACATTAAGTACGGTATGTGTAGGAAGTACAGTTACGTTTACAGGAAGTGGAGCAAGTTCTTATGCTTGGAGTAATAGCGTAACGGATGGGCAATCATTTACACCTATATCAACACAAACATATACGATAACAGGTACAGATGGAAATGGTTGTTCTGGTACAGATGCAGTAACGGTTACTGTTAATCCTTTGCCTACAGTAACTGCGAGTGGAACAGCTACCGTTTGTGATGGAATATCGGTCAACCTAACTGCAAGTGGTGCATCAACTTATACTTGGGATAATAGTGTTGGAACAGGAACATCTGTGTCAGTTTCACCAAGTACAACAACAACTTATACAGTTACTGGAACTGACGCCAATTCTTGTATTAACACTGCCCAAGTTACTGTAACGGTAAACCCTCTTCCAGATGTAACGGTAAGCCAAGCAGGTACTCTCCTAACATCTCAAAATGTAAATGCAGGTGTAACTTATCAATGGCTAGATTGTAACAATAGTTTCGCGACATTATCTGGCGAAATCAATCAAGCTTATACTGCAACAGGCAATGGTGATTATGCAGTAGAAGTAACACAAAATAATTGCACAGATACTTCTGCTTGTATAAACATAACAATTGTTGGAATAAATGAAACTGGTCTGTTTAATAAGCTGTCTGTTTATCCAAATCCAGCCACAGATCAATTGACAATTGAATTTAATCAGGCACTAGGTGAATCATACAACATCCATATTCAAAATTCACTCGGACAAACTATTGAGAAAATCAACACCTCTGATAAAACTACAATACTTGATTTAAGTCATTATAATTCTGGGGTTTATTTCTTAAGAATAGCAACTGAGAATCATTCTAAAACAATTAAAATTATGAAAAACTAAATCTGAAAAACTCTGGATCCAATAGAAGGTTTAAATCAATGATATCCTGAGGTATAAACAACGATATTGCACGTAGAAGTTAAGCAAGAAATGATATGGATAGAAATCCTAACTTAAGGGTTACGTTACCAAATATTGTTGATGAAGAGTTGTTATAATTTTCTTGAGATAAAAGATTTTAAAAACTAGATAAAAGACACTCTTAATTGAGTGTCTTTTTTTTAATAAATCATTATTAAATCACTAATTATTATGTTTATTAGCGATTGAGCAAACTAAACGCACATTATCTATAGTAGATTGCGAATCAAAAAAAATGGAGGATTAACTATCTAACCACTTTTTAAAAGCCGAAACTTTTTCTCTACTTACAACTATAATTTCTGAATGAGCAGGGTTAGTTGTAATTAACAATCGGCTATTTAGGTAACCCTCCATTTTTTCTATCGCATCAATATTTATTATAATTTTTCTATTTACTCTAAAATACTGTTTAGGTGAAATCAATTCGGTTAGCTGATCAAGCGAATAATCTATCACATGTTTTTTGCCTTGCTTTGTTTTAATAAATGAAAGCTTATCTTCTGAGTAAAAATAAGCGATATCATAAGTCTTTAGCGAAATTATACTGTTAAGAGATTTCACCATAAATCTATCCTTATAACTTGGACTAATTTTATCCAATATTTCTTTTACATTTTTTGAGGTGACCTCACTCCGCTTCTGTCGTTTTTTATATTTCTCAACAGCTTTTTCCAACTCTACTTTATCAATGGGTTTCAGTAAGTAATCAATGCTATCTACCTTAAATGCCTTTATGGCATACTTATCATAGGCGGTTGTAAAAATAATTGGAGCCTTGATTTCCACTTTCTCAAAAATCTCAAAGCTCGAACCATCTGCCAAATGGATATCCAAAAAAACTAAATCAGGAGAACTATTATTTTCAAACCAATTTACCGCATCTTCAACAGAATCTATAACCCCAATAATACTTATGGTCCTATCAAGGTCCAATACAAGTTTCTTCAGACGTTCTGCCGATAAAAACTCATCTTCTATTATTAAAACCTCCATCAACTATCTATTTTTAAAAGAGGAAGTTTAACTATGAATTTAATATCCGATTCGATAATAACACTCTCATTTGTAAAGTACTTATATCTATTTTCAATATTTTTCAATCCTATTTTAGTGCTACCTTCTTCTACCGTTCTTAATTGCAAATTATTACTTACAACCAGACAATTATTAGCCACAAAAATATCTACTATAAGGTTTTTATTCTTACTAATAATATTATGCTTAACAGCGTTTTCAACTAAAATTTGTAACGACATAGGCAGAACCAATTGATTCATAAATTCATCCTTAACATTAATCTTAACTTGTAGATTACTTCCAAAACGGGTTTCCAAAAGGAATATATATGATTTTATAAAAATAAGCTCCTCCTTTAACTCTATCAGTTCCTTATCATATTATCCAGTGTATACCGATAAACCTTTGAGAGTTTATCTACAAAACTTTCTGCTTTATCACTATCTAAACTTATTAAAGAAAATAAAACACTAAAACTATTGAATAAAAAATGGGGATTTACTTGGTTCTTGAGGGTTTCATATTTTGCCTCCACACTTTCCTTTCTATATTTTTCGACATCTACCAAAGATTCTTTCCATTTCTTAAACAAATCTCCCCCCGTATGTATTGATGTTACTAAAAATGCAATTAACACTCCTAAGACTATAGATAACCCCATAGGAATAGGACTTTCTGAGCCACGCTCTTCACAAACAGTATCATGATAAATCTGCGGTATGGAATAAACAACTATAGAGGTATAAATTGTTATTACAACAACTTGAAGGAGAATGTATTTATAACTATATTTTTCCCAAGTAATTTTTTTATCTAATAAACGTTCAATAACATCTAACCCGTACCAAATTAATACGGTAATTAAGAGTACTAATGAAAAATCTAATAATACATCTCCTAGTGTTTTAGCCCGAATAGCCTCTTTAGCCGATAGCACAAAAAAGATAAAATAGATTGCTGCACTTAACAACAATACTAATAACGGCTCGTATTTATTATGACTTTTCAATGAAGCTAAATTAGTTAGAATAATATTCTATAAGTTACCATCGGAAAAATTCCTTGCTGATACTCTTTTTTCAACTTATTCTCTTTTTGATCATATACGACTTGGAAAATATTATTCCTATTGGTAATATTTTGGATATCAACAGCCCATTCTTGGGTTGTTTTCTTTCCATTTCTTTTGTACCCAATTTTCAAATCGCTTCTAAAATAATCAGCATATTTATTTTTGTATGCATTATCATAATCATATACTGCTTGCCCAGCCACGCCACTCTTATCTAGATCAATAGGAATATACCTTTTTCCTCCAGCAGCTGTTCCTTTTGCGCTAATTGTTAACACGTTTTTTTTATTCTTATCCAAATTAAATTCAGCTCCAAACAACCCATTTAATGTATAATTACCATTAAAAGCAGTATTTCGCTCTATCCCATCAATTGTTGTGTATTTCGATTCATAAAAAGACCCTGTTAAGAGAAAATAATAGTTGTTCGTAAAAAATTTCTCCAACGTAATTTCTATTCCATAATTCTTACCTGAGCCACTATTTTCTAAGCTATCTACATTAGGCACTCCATAATCTGCTCCAATATTTGATGTTGAAAATGTGCTTGCTTCTTTTTCTACCGGAACATCATATAAATCTTGGTAATATGTTTCAAACTTAAACCTTAGGTTATCATTAAAACTATAATCATAAGCCAATACATAATGATTACTCTTTGTCATTTCTAGCTCTTGATTTGTTCTTTCAATTGAGCCATATCCATTATTCGTTTCTAAAAAATAGATACTCATGGGCTGTAATTGCGAATGCATTCCCGCGGCAAAACTAATAGTCTGCTTCTCTGAAAAATTCCATTTTATTCCTGCTCTCGGTTCTACTGCGGAAGTGTTATTAAAAGTAAAATACTGATAATGAAACCCTGTATTTAATGTTAAAAGATCTGTAAATCGATGTTGCCATTGAACATGGTTTTGCAACAAATTTGCTGATCCATCAAAGTTTGTTAAAATCCTATATTTATCATTAACATCATACATACTATCCGCATAATGGTAGTTCATTTTATCTGCTATAACACCAATATTCAACGTATTTTTAGCATTAAACTTCTTTGTGATATTATAAATTGCAGAGTACTTTAATTCATGTGATTTATTCCCATAACTTAATACTTTGTCCTGATCATTATTAAACAAGCTATCTATTCTAATTTCGTTTCTAGTTCCTGAAACTGCCAAACTAAGTTTCCCTCGTAATGTTTCATTAAAAAAATATAAATGAGAAAGACCTATAACCCCCATGTCAGATCCATAATATAAATCTGATGGATTTTCAAAATAGGTTTTATCTGTTGAATCTTTTTTGCTATCCAACAATTCGATATAACTTAACCCTCCTATTCCAAAAAGTGTAAATCGTCCATATTTTAATCCTGTAGGGATATCAATTTTAAATGATACATCTTGATACTGAGGAATTCCTCCGAAATTTAAATCAACTACTTTATTCATTAAATCCAACGTAGAATACCTATAACTTACCAAATATGACCCTTTTTTAGCCATAGGGCCTTCTGCACCCAATTCAAACCCATTAAACCCTACCTGACCTATAAACTCTCTTTTTTCATTATTTCCTGTGCGCATATTTAAATCGAATGCACCACCAATTGCATTTCCATATTGGGCAGGAAAGGCTCCGGTCATAAAATCTGAATTGGCCAATAAATTGTTATTTAAAATACTCACAGGTCCTCCTGTTGACCCCATAGACCCAAAATGATTAGGATTAGGGATGTTAATACCATCCAGTCTCCATAATAAACCCAAAGGAGAATTTCCTCTAATAATAATATCATTCCTATCATCTCCTATTGCCGAAACCCCTGCATAATTGGCTGCCATTCTAGAAGGGTCCCCCAACGATCCTGCATAACGACTTGTTTCTTCTACAGTAAATACTCTTGAGCTAACTGTAGCCATTTCGTTCAATGCTTTCTTTTTATCATCATTTGCAATCACCCTGAATTCATCAAGTGAGTTAACAGATTCTTCTAATTCTAAATTCAAAACAAGTTCTTTTGCTGAAGACAATACCAAATTATTCAATACTATTGGTTTATAACCAACAAACGTTACTTGCAAACCTATTCTACCTATTGGGATTTCTATCAGTTTAAATTTACCATCTATATCTGTAGCTGCGCCTTTTAAAGGGTTAGAATTTAATAAGACTATACTCACTCCAGGTAACGTCATTTGCGATTGCTTATCTACAATAACGCCTCTTATTGTTTGTGTTATTTCTTGTGAGAAAGAGACAAAAGGAATTATTACTATCATTATCAGGGTAAGGGTTTTTTTCATATCTATAAACTTTCCACCAAAAATACTTGTCAGAACACACAATAAATAGTGAAAAATGATGAACTGTTATATTTTTCTACCGAACTGTAAAATGCAAAAAAGGCTACACTATAACTAAAGGAATAGATTCAAAAGAATTGACAGAAAAAAACACATGCTAAATCACTATATGTTTCCCTTTTCAAAAACACATTGACTTTATGTTTTTCAAGACAAAAGCTTCGCTAATTATAATAACTACCTCAACTGAGCGTCCAACTCTTTTTCTAAAGTAGAAATAATCTTAGTCATTACTTTATCAATCTGTTTATCCACCAAGGTCTTTGTTTCATCTTGAAACTGGAAACTTACCGCATAAGATTTTTTACCTTCAGGCAAGTTCTTTCCTTCATAAACATCAAACAAATTAATT
>JAESTF010000361.1 GCA_016763795.1 Flavobacteriales bacterium | reverse complement strand
GTAAGAGAAAAAGAACAACGAATTTATTCTGATGAAGTAGTTGAAAATCTACCTATAACAACTAAAGATCATCCTCAATACGAGGAGTGGAAACTAAGACAAAAATCAACTAATCGTTTTACGAATTATTTAGAGAATAAATCATCTACCAGCTTGTTAGAAATTGGTTGTGGTAATGGTTGGTTTATACATCAATGCTCTCAAAAAGTAAAACATACTGTAGGAGTTGATATTAATTTACAAGAATTAGAGCAAGCTGCAAAATTGTTTGCCAATACTCAATTTATTTATTGGGATCTTTTCGAAGATGTTTCTTTTAAGCAACAATTTGATATTATTGTATTAAATGCTGTTGTTCAGTATTTTTCTGATTTTGATAAATTGATTGATCGATTAACATCTTTATTAAGTGTACAAGGAGAAATTCATATTATTGATAGCCCTTTTTATTTAAATGATAAAATTGAAGCGGCAAAGGAGCGAACTGATGCCTATTATCGATCAATGAATGTCCCTGAAATGAGTGTAAGTTATCATCATCACTCTGTGGATTGTATTAAAAATTTTGAAACACTTTACACTCCTGAAACATCAAAAATAAAACAACTGATTAAAGGAAAGGATATGCCGTTTGGATGGTATAAAAAAATAACCAATTGAATTTTTTCAAAACATATCAAACTGAATGTTGGTTCTTAGCAATCCCATTATTTATCTTAATAATTTTAAGATTATTGGGTTTTGATGGTCTTGTTGGGCAAGATAGTTATGAATATCTTCGGTACACAGAAAAAATAAAAGATTTTTATTTAACAGGAATTCATCCAGGTGATTTCTTTTGGCCTAAAGGTTATTCTCTTGTAGCTGGAGTTCTTGCAGTAGTTATTCCTACAAACATAGCTATACAATTAATTTCTTTAATTAGTTTATTAGGTACTTTTCTATTCACTAACGCCATTATTAAACTACTTTATAAAAAACAGAAGTATACACTTCCTTACCTATTAATTAGTCTTCTTTTATCTCCGTATTTACTACGATCTGGCATTGTTTCTATGTCTGATACTTTATCCATTTTCTGTTTAACAGGAAGCTTTTATTATGGTTTAGTTTATAGAGGGGAGTTTACTTTTAAAGCTATTTTCTTCTGCATCTTATTAGGAGTTTATAGTGTTTTTACAAGATATGCAGCTATAATTCCTGTAGCTATTATTTTTATTGTTGTTAGTTATTATTGGATTAAAAATATAAGGTTAACTCATTTACTAGTTTTGATTATTCCTTTAATTTTAATCCCGATACATTTCTTTTTTGAATCAAGACCTACTGATTTTGTTCAGCATGAATGGATAACAACATGGGATATCTTTAACTTTTATAAGAGAGAATTTACTACTGTAGATGGAATAATGCATTACACGTTTCCTAATGCAGTATATGCATTTTTTGCTTTTTTTCATCCAGGGTTCTTTTTTTTAGGAGGTGGCTTAATATTTTTAACGTTAAAAAAAGTAAAAACAATAATAACTGCTGACTGGATAATCCTATTATCCGGAGTTGTCTTTTATTCTGTGTTTTTAATGGGGATTCCTTTTCAGAATAATCGATTTTTACTCTTGACCTACCCATTAATTCTCGCTTTAATTTACCCAGGTTTTGATTGGCTTATCAATCGATTTTTGCCATTTAAAAGATGGTTTTTTGGAGTATTTATAATCTTTCAATTAGGTTTTTTTGCAAGAGCAATTCAAGTTAGCTTTCAACTTTGTTTATTGGAAAAAAACATTGTAAGTCAATTAACCCATTTCCAAAATCAAACGCTATATTCTTTTGATATTGATGTGGCTATAGAGGGGCGAGGATTAGAATTTAATTACAAAAATTTATGGGTTGAAGAATATAAATATTTTGAAAAAGGGGCTTTAGTTTTATTTAATGAAGAAAAACTGAAATTTCAGTGGGAAGGAAAGAACCCGATGGTTAATTGGAATAATTTGAAAGAAAATTACCAACTAACCAATATCAAACAATTAGATGGGGGATGGAAATTATATCGCATTGGGGAATAAAAAACACATATTAGTATTAACTCCTGGTTTTCCAGAAAATGATTCAGATACCACCTGTATTCCTGCATTACAACTATTTATTAAGGAGTTACAGCAGACTGGAAAAGTTGACATTTCGTTAATTGCTTTTCAATACCCTTACAAATCAAACACTTATTATTGGAATAATGTTACTGTTTATTCCATTGGAGGAGAAAACAGAAAAGGAATACAACGGTTTTTAAATTGGCGAAAAATAGTGAAGACTGCTACTAAAATTCATCAAGAAAAAAGGATTAATTTAGTTCATAGTTTTTGGTTGACAGAGTGTGCTTTTGTAGGCAATAAAATAGCTCAAAAACTAGCTGTTCAGCATTATTGCACACTAATGGGGCAAGATAGCCAACGTGATAATAAGTATGTAACAAAAATAAATCCTTTTCCTAAAATTATTACTTTATCTAAATTTCATACAAGAACCTTAGTTGAAAATACAGGGATTCAACCACAATATATTATCCCTTGGGGAATAGAAAAAATTAAAAACATCCCTAAAGTTACTAAGTCAATTGATATATTAGGAGTTGGAAACCTTATTCCATTAAAAGGATACGATCGATTTATCTCAGTTGTGAAAGAAGTACAATACCAATTTCCATCTGTTAAAGCAGAAATTATTGGAGAAGGCCCTGAAATGAAACGATTACAACGTATGATAATTGATAATAATCTAAATCAAAACATTCGTCTAATTGGGAAAATAGAAAGGGCTGAAGTATTACAAAAAATGAGTAAATCTAATTGTTTACTCCACTTATCTAATTATGAGAGTTTTGGAATGGTACTTATTGAAGCCTTAGCACAAGGGATGAATGTATTTTCCAACAAAGTAGGGATAGCAGAGGAATTAGAAGATATTGCTATCGTTGAAGGTAAGAAAGATGCTGCTGAAAAAATTATAACACTTTTGAATCATCCAAAAGAAAGAGCTCATAAATTTCCTCTTTTAATAGAAGATACCGTAAAATCTTATTTAGATAAAGTATTTTTGGATGAATCTGAAAAAGATATTTAAAAAAGAAGTAATCAATAAGTTTGTTTCCAAAAAAGCTACATACAATATTCTTTAACCTGCTACGGAATTTTGCTCCTTCATTATTTAATTTTGGAATTGCAATAATTGGGGTGCAATATTGTGGAACAGAAAATTGGGGGGAATTAGTAAGCATATTAATCACCTTATTTATAGTTAATTTTATTGCTAACTGGGGTAATCAAGAATACCTAATTAGAGCATACAGTAAAAAACCAAACTCTATTTTAAACCTTTATTTTTCAAGTTTAACTACAAGATCTCTGTTTCTCGTATTATCTTTAGGCTTCTTCTTTTACTATTCTGCTTCTATTGCAATGTTGGGTATAGCATTAATCGTTGTTCAATTCATCTACAATAGTTTAGGAAGTTTAATCATATATCATCAAAAATTTAAATCTCAGTTATTAGCTGAATTTTTAGGCTTTTTAGTCATTTTTTTGGCTATTTCATTTAATCGATCATTTTCTGTTTCTTATTTTTTAATTGCATACTTAGTCTCATTTTTATTAAAATTAAGCATCCTTATTCCCTTATTAAAACTCTTTCCAAAGAAAGGGATGATGCAATTTAATAAAACTTATATTTTAGAAATGGCGCCCTTTTTTCTCATAGGTTTAAGTGGCTGGATGCAATCAAAAGTAGATTTATATATAGTAGATTATTTTCTTACTCCTTCAGATTTAGCTCAATACCAACTAGTCATTACTGCTTTTATCATGTTGCTTAGTATTTCTGCATTGCTTACTCAACCCTTTAGTAAACACCTTTACAGAATTAATGAACAGGTAATTTTAAAAATTAGAAAGTTGGTGAGTTGGGCAGGACTCCCAATTACAATTGTTGGAAGTTGGGTAATATGGTATTTTTTAGAAAATTATACCGTTGTTCATTTGAATGTGAATGTATACTGGATGTTGGCATTAAGTATATTTCCTCCTTTTTTATATGCGGTAGATATTTTAAATTATTACAAAAGAAAAGAAGAAAAAAAAGTAATGAAAATTACCTTTATTGGAGCATTAATTAATCTCATATTAACGTTAATTTTAACGCCAACTTACGGTATTTTTGGTGCTACAATAGGTGTATGTATTGCCAAGTGGACTGTTTTGGTTATTTATAAAATAAAAAACGTGCAACGAATTGCTAAGGGGAAGAATTAATTTAGTTAGAAAACTATGAAGATAATTTTCAATAAAAAGAGAACACTCAGAGAATTATTATCTCTTTTAAAATACGAAGTTGTTCTTGCATTAAAATACATTCCTAAACGACTGACAGCATGGTGGAGAAAATCTCCAGATTTTATAATTATTGGAGTGATGAAAGGAGGAACAACCTCTTTGTACGAGTATTTAGATCAACATCCAGATGTACAAATGTCAAGAGAAAAAGAAGTGAATTATTTCTCCATGTATTATTATAGAAGTAAGCTTTTTTATAAAAGTTTCTTTTCTTATAAAAGTGAAAATAAAATGGCTGGTGAAGCATCTCCCTTTTATTTCTTTCATCCGCAAGTACCCGCTCGCATAAAAAGAGACTTACCTGGAGCTAAAATTATTCTAATTCTACGAAATCCTGTTTTAAGAGCATATTCTCAGTATAATCATATAAAAGGGATAGATTCTGCTGCAAATTTTAATGAGGCAGTTGAGATGGAAAGTAAAAGAGTAACTAAAGAAATGGAAGAAAAAGCGACTACCAAACCTTATTATGCAAACAAGTCTTATTTATCTTTTAGTTATTTTTCCAAAGGATTGTATTTTAAACAATTGTCTAATTGGTTAAAACACTACAAAAAAGAAGAATTACTTATTTTAAAGAGTGAAGATCTTTTTGAAAACCCAAAAAAAGAATTAAAAAAAATGTATCAATATCTAGGTCTTAAAGAGATTTATCCATCCGATTTAACTCCCAAAAATCAACGTTTTTATAAAGGTTTAAGTGAAAAGGATTATTTGAGACACAAAGAATTTTTCAGAGAAGATGCTGAGCAATTAAAAGCTCTTTTAGGAAATCATTTTACTTGGTAAAATAAAATACTTTTACAAAAAAAAAATAGATTATTATGGGATTTATAATCCTTAATTTTACTTTGAATCCATAATGAAAATGTACTGTGAAAAACAATAAAGTTATACTATTTAATCCTAGGAGTGCAAAGTGGAAACACCGTATTCCTAATTCTATTTTACAAGTTGG
>JAESTF010000360.1 GCA_016763795.1 Flavobacteriales bacterium | reverse complement strand
AATTTGAAATGACTTATTAGTCCTTTTAATTGTTCAATTCTATCTAAATTATTTTCTAAAAAAGTATGTGCCTTTTTCATTGTTAAAACACTTGGTAAAGGTAAAGCTGTAGTATAAATAAAAGCTCGTGAATAATTAATCAAATACTCTCTTAGTAATTTATTACCAAGCACTATTGCTCCGTGCCCTCCAAGAGCTTTCCCGAAAGTAGCTACACGAGCGAAAACATCATTTTCTAATCCATATTGAACTACCAAACCTTCTCCTTTCTCACCAAAAACACCACAAGCATGCGCCTCATCAACAATTAATGCGGCATCATGTTTCATACAAAGTTCAACTAATTCTTTTAGCGGAGCTTCGTCTCCATCCATAGAATAAATAGACTCTACAGCAATCCAAACATGTTCTTTTGATTTTTTAATTTTATCTTCTAAAACAAAAATATCATTGTGCTTAAATGAAAATGAGTTAGCATTACTTAATCGAATTCCATCTCTGATAGATGCATGAATTAACTCATCATAAATAATCGTATCGCCTCTTTGTGGTAAACTCGAAAAGACACCAATGTTTGCGTTATATCCAGAGTTAAATATTAAAGCAGATTCAGCTTTATAATAATTAGCTAAAAACTCCTCTACCTCTTCTGTTACTTTATGATTTCCTGAAATAAGACGAGAGCCCGTTGCTCCAAAAGTTTTTGCAACTACTTCATCTAAAATGTGTATTTCAGTTTCTGATGCAAAACCTAAATAGTCGTTCGAACAAAAATCCACTAGATCTTCATTACTTTTTAGTTCTCGCAAAGCATTTTCTGATTTACGTTGCTCTAATTTTTCTTTGATATGTTTTAAGTGGGAGTTCATTTATGTTGTATTGTCATGCTGAACAATAATTTGTCATACTGAGTTTATCGAAGTATTTACAAATTGAAGTGAAGTATCTATGCTTCAAAAAGATTCATCACTTCGTTTTACGTTTCAACTAAAGTTGAAGCAAAATTTTGTTCTGAATGACATCTTGATTTAAGAAGGAGTATTTTCCTTCAACTCCCTTCTGGCAGCTTTCCCTTTTTCCGTAGCATCTATATTCCTATCAATATCATGAGCCGGTCTACTCCATTTTTCTCGTCCCTCTTCATTAACTTCTTTATAAGAATCTTTAGTAGATGGCTGTTCTCCCGCAGTAAAAGCACCTTTAGGTTTTACCCCTAAAATATTAAACAATTCCATATCCTCATTGTATTTAGGGTTTGGAGTAGTTAATAATTTATCTCCTGCAAATATTGAAGAAGCTCCAGCCATAAAACACATTGCTTGTCCTTCCTTACTCATATGAGTTCTTCCTGCAGATAATCTAACCTCAGCCTTAGGCATCACAATTCTTGCTGTAGCAATCATTCTAATCATATCCCAAATTTCAACAGGCTTTTGCTCTTCTAAAGGTGTTCCAGGAACCGGAACTAAACCATTAATTGGCACAGAACCAGGATGTGGAGTCGTATTAGCTAACGTATATAACATTCCTACTCTATCATTATCACTCTCTCCCATCCCAATAATACCTCCAGAACAAACGTGAATCCCTTCTTTTTGGGCATGCTCAATTGTTCTTAATCTATCATCATAACCTCTCGTAGAAATAATCTCTTTGTAAAAATCTTCTGATGAATCTAAATTATGATTATAAGCATATAATCCTGCTTCTTTTAATCTTCTTGCTTGATCTTGAGATAACATTCCCAACGTACAGCAAACTTCCATATTCATAGCGTTTACTTCCTTTACCATGTCCAACACATTGTCAAAATCTTCATTATTCTCAACATTACGCCAAGCTGCACCTAAACAAACTCTCGAAGCTCCACTTTCTTTGGCATTACTTGCCATCTCCTTCACAGTCTCAACCGACATCAAATCATTCTTTTCAATACCAGTATGATAACGAGCTGCCTGCGGACAGTACCCACAATCTTCTGAACAACCTCCTGTTTTTATAGAAATCAAAGAACTCACCTGTACTTCTAAAGGGTCATGATGTTCTCTATGGACAGTAGCAGCAGTATAAATCAACTCCATTAAAGGTTTATTGTAAATTGCTAGAATTTCTTCTTTTGTCCAATTGTGTTTGATTTCTGTCATAATAAAATTTTGAAGTGTAAAGGTAAGAATTTATGAATCTTGGACTTTATATTCTTAATTATTTTTTGGGGCTTACCTAGAGGCCGAGCTATTCGTTTTATCTTTTTTTATTATTTCATTTCGAAGCCCAAGCTTTCGCTTAACGTGCTCAATAGACATACAAAAAAGGATCTCACTACTATCCCCAAGCCAATTTAATTTTTCATAACATAAAACTTTCTAACTTTACAACTTTCAAATTTTACAACTCAATTTATGAGAATAGACATCATAACTGTATTACCCGCTTTATTAGAAAGCCCTTTAAATACTTCTATTTTAAAAAGAGCTCAGGATAAAGGTATTGTAGAAATTAACATCCACAATTTACGAGATTATTCTACCAACAAACAAAAAAGTGTTGATGATACTCCTTTTGGAGGTGGTGCAGGAATGGTAATGCAAATACAACCTATTGCCGATTGTATTGAAAAATTACAATCAGAAAGAAAGTACGATGAAGTAATTTACATGACTCCTGATGGAGAAACCATGAAACAAGGAATGATAAATACACTTTCATTGAAAGATAATTTTATCATTTTGGCGGGTCATTATAAAGGCATTGACGAAAGAATACGTGAATTATTTATTACTAAAGAAATTTCTATTGGCGATTTTGTACTAACTGGTGGTGAATTACCCGCTGCAATTTTAAGTGATGCGATTATCAGATTAATTCCGGGTGTAATTAATGATGAAACTTCGGCTTTAACAGATTCTTTTCAGGATGGGCTATTAGCACCACCCGTTTATACCCGACCAGAAGATTATAAAGGCTTAAAAGTTCCAAAAATTCTAATGGAAGGAAATCACAAAAAAATTGAAAAATGGAGAGAAGACAAAGCTTACGAACGGACTAAAGAGAGAAGGCCTGATTTGTTGGATGATTAAGCAGCCTCTTCCATTTCATCACTCTTGCATTTTTCTGCTGGTTTAGCACCACAAAACCCACAAGGTTTTCCTTCTTGATCTTCACCAAAAATACGGCTCGCACTAGCACAAGTCTTATCAAATTTACCATCTTTTTTAAAGATAATTTTAACGGCCATTCCAAAAACCCCGATAGCTAATAATCCTGTTATTAATAAGAATAATTTCATACCACAAAGGTAGGTATTTATTACTTTTTAAGCTTAATAACTACTAAGGTTTTATCTATTAAACTATTAAATTCTTCAGATACATTAAGAAAATACATTGCGGGTACATAAAGTAAAACTATAATGGAAGATCGAACAACAACATCAATAACAAACCAATTGAATATAGGAATAAAATAAACCACAAGATAAGTTAGTCCTCCAACAATAAGAATATAACTAGATTTTTTAACAAAAGGAAATACTCCTAATTTTACTCTTAAGGTTATTAAACGAATTGTATTCACCACAATAACAGATACAAGAGTAGCTATAGCTGCACCTTCAATTCCGTATTCCGGAATTAATAATAGGTTTGTACTCACTAAGAGTAGTATAAATAGCCCGTTAAAATATAACATCAACTTAAAAAAGCTAGAAAATTGAATAATTGTCGCATTAATACCTGTTGAAACATCATACAGTTTTGCTATGCAGATAAACAATAATACATATTTCGCTTCAGCATAACTTTCTGGAAGAATTTTAAATATACTATCAGAATTCAACCATATTCCCAGAAATAACAACGTTCCTATTAACATTAAATTATTAGATGTTTGCTTATATATTTTCTTAATTTTTTCATCATCATTATTTTTCCATGCTTCAGATACAACTGTGGCTGCTATTCTATTAATAGATTCATAAGGAATCATAATAACTATAGCAATATATAATGCTATGGTATAAAAAGCTACGTTAGCTAAACCATCTCCAAGTAAAGCTCCAACCATTAATATATCTATTGTTCCTGAAACCAAAGTCGAACTCGCCCCAAAAATTACAAAAGCTCCATAAATCACCATTTTTTTTACCATGTTATTGTTAAATAACTTAAAGTTTGGCTTTACAAAAAATTCTTTTGTAATGATGATATAAAATATCTCAACAGCTAATAATATCACATATACATTTACATAATAAAATATAAATTGATCAAAGTTTAAATATTTAAAATAATATAGAATTATTAAAATCATCCATAAAATTCGCAGAACAACATTTTCTAGAAAAGCATAAAGTACTGTTTTAAATAAAACTCTAAGATAAGCATCTAGCAAACTAAAATACACCATATAAATGGCAAGTATTGCTATGTAATTAAAATAGCTTCTAAACAAACTAGATCCTTCTGAGTAATAGGATATTATATTCTCTTTAAAAAAGAAATATATAATTGTAACAATTATATATCCAATAAAAGGGATTAGAATCATCACAAATAAAAATCCATTATGCTGTTGTTTTTTATCTCTAAAAAAAGGAAAAAACTTTAACGCGATATTAGGTACACCTAAAGAACTTATCATAGCCAATAGAATTGCTGCTGAACCTAAAACACGAGTAAGTCCGAATTGATCTGGAGTAAAAATATTAGGAAAAAGTATAATTGTATTTATAGCCCCAATTATAATTCCTAAATAAGAAGCAATTGAATTATAAATACTTTGTTTTGCAACTATTCCCATATGCATTACGAAACTAACAAAGTTTATTACATTTTGCTGTTTATCACATCTCTCATTTTTAATTAAATTAATATCTTTTAACATTATAATACTAGTAAAGAGAAGTTTATACTATAACATTTAATAATTTGGTAATCTATATGAAAAAGCTATTCTTTATAATATTATTACTCATTAGCTCATTAGGGTTCTGTCAATCAGAAACTAAAATAATACAAATAACAGGAGTAATAGTTGAAGGAGATAGTTTACAACCTATGCCATTCGTGCATATTACAGTTAAAAATGAAAGGTTTGGAACTATAAGTGATTATTATGGATTCTTCTCTTTAGTTATAGAAAAAGGTGATACAATTGAATTTTCAAGCGTTGGCTATCATCGAAATCAGTTTATATTACCAGATAGCATTTCTAATACCTCTTCAATTATTCATGTAATGATGAAGGATACTGTACTATTAAAAGAATTTTCTGTTTATCCCTGGCCAACAAGGGAACAATTTAAATATGCTTTTATGCATGAGAACATACCAGATAATGGGAATGTTAGAGCTAAAAAGAATTTATCGCGCAATGCTTTAATGGCTGCAGCCGGGAGTGTTCCAATGAGCGGGAGTACTACTTATAAGTATGAACTACAGAATAGATATACCAAACTTTATCAAGGTTATGGAACGGCACCTAATCGACTATTAGACCCTATTGCTTGGAGTAAGTTTATAAAGGCATGGAAAAATGGCGATTTCAAAAAGAAAAAAAACATTAATTATCTACCTAATGATTAAAAAAATAAAACCTCTCGATTTCTCGAGAGGTTTCTTGCACTAACTAAACAGGAATCTGTTCCTTTTGGAGAGATTTACTAACTATCTATCTACTGTAAAAGTATTTATTTATTCAACTGTTTTTACTAGCATTTACATTAATGGTAAGATAAAATGATGGTTGGAAACCGCTCATCACAGTCACTTTTCATTTATTTCCTCAATTATTGGCTTGTATGCTTTTATTGAATCTAGTTGCACACTCGTTACACCTTCAAGATCTTCACAATCTAAACAAGTTAAGCCATCTTCTAACATCACCCATTTTTTATTCACCATTTTTTTATCTCTGGTTCTTGTAACATTATCCACATCATATAAAATGTATTTTAATGATTTGTCTAAATAAATTGTTTTTCCTACTGGCAAATAAAGCTTTAATTTAATTTGCTGGCCTCTAATCTTATCTTCTTTTAATACCGATAAATAATTACCTAAAAAGAATGAACTATCTGTAACGCTATATGAATAAGAAATCATTTTTGCATTATTAACGGCATCTTTTCTAGATTTTCCGCCAGAAGATTTAATCACTCTCAACTCCATACTATCTGTTTTACTTTCTTCGATATATAACCTAACATAGTTCTGATAAATTGAATCTTCATCTAATGAAATAACAGAGTAGTTATCTTCTAAAATTCCTTTTCCAGGATTATCTACTGTTGATGCCGAAATATGAAAATCGCTATCTGTTAAACTTATTATTTCTTTAGTAACAATTGTTTCATCTTGAGATAATTCTGTACCCATTTTTATTCCAACCATTGCACACATAAACAACCCTATTACCCATAAAATAAATAAGCCTACCCCTACACCACTATGTGTTTTTACATTAAACAATAATTTAACTCCTCCATAAATTAACATTACAATTGGTAAGCCTACTGATAATATAATTCCAACTACTGCTAAATGAAATTGATTTTCTGACACAAAAATCACATTAAAAAATTCACTCGATTCTAAAGAGAATATCCCATCAGAAGTAATTGAAAAAACCATTTCGGAACCAACCAGCATACTTACTAATCCTACCAACCAAAATGTACCTACTATTAGCAAAATAACGCCAAATATTTTACCAAATATTTTTAAAATTCCTTGAACAATTTGGCTAAGTAGATTAAAAAAGCCTCCAACAACTACTTCTGCTTTTTTACCATACTGCTGACCTGTTTTTCTAAAATTATCACTCATCCGGTCAGCTTCTTCTTTAAAAGTTTTTCCAATGCTGTCAATATTTACATCATCACCTCGCATTTGTAATTTATCAGATGCTGTTTTTGCTTCTGGTATTACTATCCATAATATGATATAGAGTAAAAATCCAAAACCTACAAATAATGCTATTATAAAAAATAGCCTCATCCATATCGTTGCCATTCCAAAATATGCTGCTATTCCAGATGCAACACCTCCAACTGCTCTCTCATCAGGATTTCTAAAAAGTTTTTTAGCAGTCATATAATTTCTTTGATTAGAAGAATAGCTTTGCTCTTTCTCCTCGTCTTCATCAACATATTGTTCAGGCTTACCCATTATCGTAATTACTTCATCCACATCATTTGTATTTACAACTTGGTTTTCTGATGTGATTTTTTCATTAAATAATTCAGCAATTCTTGCTTCTATATCAGCCATTATCTCTTCACTCTCCTCAGAGTTTTTAAAATAACTTCTAATCTTGTTTAAATATTTTTTTAATTCTTCATAAGCATCAACTTCTATATGAAAAACTATTCCGCTAATATTTACTGTTACTGTTTGATTCATTATGTATAGATTATATTATTTTCTTATTGTTTTTTTTACTTCTACAGTTTTTTAAATATAAAATTGTAATTGTAAACTTCTTGACTATCATGTTCTTCTTCAACTCTCATTTTCGATAGTTTTTCCACTAGTTGAATTTTAACTAGCTCATCAGAATAATTCATTTCAAGAATCTCCACAACTCCTTCTTCATTAATTTTAAAGCTAATTTTTACAAATTCAGAATTATTTTTTCTACAGATAGTGCTCCATTCTTGAATGTCATCACTTTTTGTAATTTCTCGTTCATATTAATAGTTCCATTTCCGTAACTATTATTTAGTAAAGATGATCCAAGAATTGCTATTGTTATGATTAATGTTTTCATGTTTGTTTTTTTTATCTTTGTTTTTTAATATCTATTTTGCTCTCCTTGTTAATTTAACTGCTTTAACTAAATCATCCCAAGTAGTTTCTAACTCTTTTAAAAAGTTTTTACCTATTGGAGTTAATTCGTAATATTTTCTTGGTGGACCAGATTTTGATTCTTCCCACCGATAAGTAAGCAGACCTGCATTTTTTAATCTAGTTAATAGTGGATAAAGAGTCCCCTCTACAACTATGAGCTTTCCAGTCTTTAATTTTTCAATTATTTCTGAAGGATAAGCTTCTCCGTTTTCTAAGATGGATAGAATGCAATATTCTAAAACTCCTTTTCTCATCTGTGCTTTTGTATTTTCTATTTTCATATTGGTAATACATATTAAATTACAATGCAAAGACATAGGTTTTAAAATGATATATGCAATACATAGTACTAAAACAATTCACAACTACTTGATTTTCAGATAGAATAATTTTAAACTAAATAATAATTGTTTCTTTTTTACCTAAGAATTTAGGTTTTTTATTGATAATATAAAGATCTATTACAGCTTTAGTCTTCGCAAAAACTTCTCTAATTCGAGTTTTTAAGGAATACTTTTCTGGTGGGTCTTGTGCTGAAAAACCTATCGCATCAATGTTATATTTACGCGCAATAAATAGAGCTCGTTCAACATGAAATCGTTGTGAGACAATAATAATTTTACTTTGCCCGAACACTTCTTTAGACCTAACCACTGAATCTAATGTTCTAAAACCTGCGTAATCTAAGGTAATTGCACTTTCAGGCACTCCTAAAGCCATTAATGCTTCTTGCATTTGCTTGGGTTCATTGTAATTTTCTACTCTATTATCGCCACTTACAATAATGTGTTTTATTTTCCCTGAACGATATAAATCAGCTGCAGCTTTTATTCTATACTTAAAATACAAATTAGTAGTTCCTCTTACGGTATACCTACTAGTTCCTAACAACAAGGCAACTTTATATCCTTTAGGAGTTTCTGAAACTGTACTATAAACACTTTTTTTTGCTGAAGAAATGATTATCCAATTGGAAAAAACAATAAATAATATCAAAAACAAAGTACTTCCAATTGTCCACTTATTGAACATGAGTTTTTTTATTTTTTGAAGAATCAATTTCATTTTACAAATACAAATCCAATAAAACAAATATTGCAAACAAAACACTTGCAATTCCATTAGTGGTAAAAAACGCTAAATTAACTTTACTTAAATCGCTAGGTTTTACTAAAAAGTGTTGGTAAGAAAGTAACGTTATAAATAAACCGCTTCCAATCCAATAAAACATACCTAAATGAGCATAATAACCAGCATACAAAATAAATCCAGCCGTAAGTAAATGCAAAAAATTAGATAACATCAAGGCATTTTTCGTACCCATCAATACAGGAATAGAATGTAATTGTTGTTCTTTATCAAATGCCTCATCCTGTAAGGCATAAATAATATCGAAACCGCTTACCCAAAATAATACTGAAAAAGAAAAAAATAAGGGTAACCAATCAAACTGACCTGTTACTGCTAGGTATGCACCAATTGGGGCTAATGATAATCCCAACCCTAAAACCAAATGGCATAGTGCTGTAAAACGTTTAGTTAAACTATATCCCAACACCACAGCCAACGCAACTGGCGACAAATAAAAACACAGAGAATTTATAAAATAAGTTGTCCCAATAAATAGCACACAATTAATAATTACAAATATTAATGCATTTTTTGAAGTGATTGTTCCGTTTGGTATTTCTCTTACCTCAGCAGTACGTGGATTTGCTAAATCAATTTTTCTATCAATATATCTGTTAAAAGCCATTGCTGCACTCCGAGCAAAAACCATACACAAAACCACATAAATTAAGGTAACCCAATTTATGGTAACTGCATTTGTATTTATTGCTAAGAAAAAACCTATTACAGCAAAAGGTAATGCAAAAATAGTGTGACTAAATTTTATAAGAGATAAGTAATTTTTCATATAAATGTAAAGAAATGCAAATGTAATATTTGAAATCCAATGAAAATTGACTACATTTGTCAAGATTATATATGTCAATTTAAAATGAAAACATTTGGGTTAATATTAAAAAATGCTAGAATCAAAGAGTCTAAAACGCTTTCAGAAGTTTTTTTTGATTTAAAAATTGATTCTGCTATTCTGAGTAAAATTGAGCGTGGAGAACGAATTGCAACTAAAAGACAAGTGTTAGATTTTATTTCGTACTACAATCTAAACGAAAAAGAAGCTTTTTCTATTTGGTTAAGCGAGCGTATTTTAAAAGAATATAAAACAGAAAAATATATTTTAGATGCTTTTAAAGTTGCAGAAGAAGAGGTAGAATATCAAAAAACACCTTCTAACCTCTCTAAATCTATTCAAGAATTAATTGATGAAGCTGATAATTTAAAAACTAGATGGAATGCATTTAAACCTTTAAACAAAACTCAGCTATTAAAAATGAGAGAGTTTTTTAATGTTAATTACACCTATGACTCTAATCGTATTGAAGGAAGTACCTTAACAATGCAAGAGACTCATTTGGTGGTTAATGAAGGTTTAACAATTAGTGGTAAATCTATGCAAGAACATTTAGAGGCGGTAAACCATTATGAAGCAATAGATTTTATTGAAGGTTTGGCAAAAAATAAGGAACATCTTACAGAGCGTGTTTTAAATGAAATCCATTATTTAATTTTAAATGGTATTGATAGAAAAAATGCAGGAAAATATCGTAAGGTTCCCGTTTATATTAGCGGAAGTAGTCATATTCCTCCACAACCTTATTTAATAAATAAGCAAATGGAAGAAGTTTTTGAATATTACCAAACTTCAAAAAATGATGTTCATCCAATTATTCTAGCTGCAGATATGCATGAAAAAATAGTTACTGTTCATCCTTACATTGATGGCAACGGAAGAACTTCGAGATTAATTATGAATTTAATTTTATTGCAAAATGGTTTCCCTATTGCAAACATTAAGGGAGATAACACTTCTCGTTTAAGTTATTACAAATCTTTAGAAGCAGTTCAAACAAAAAATAGCTTAGAGTCTTTTTACAAGTTAATTCTTAAAGCAAGTATTTTTTCATTAAAAGAACATATTAAGCTTTCTGGAGGATAAATAGTTTTGTCATTCAGAACGATGATTTTTCCACACTTTTAGTGTGGCAATAAATCAAAGTGAAGAATCTTTAATAAATTATTGATTAAAATAGGTTCTTCACGTCATTTTATTTTTCTGCTAAAGCAGAAAAAAAAATATTGTTTTGAATGACAGTTTTTTTCAGTCCTCTTTTTTCATTTCAATATTGAATTTGGAACTTACTTTCTTAACTTTACAACTTTCAACTTTAGAACTACAATTATGAGTGATGATAAGAAAGTAATATTTTCGATGGACAAAGTAGGCAAAACATTGCCTAATGGAAAAGTAATTTTAAAAGACATTTACTTGTCTTTTTATTATGGAGCTAAGATTGGAATTATCGGATTAAACGGTTCTGGTAAATCTACAGTAATGAAGATTATTGCTGGTGTTGAAGAAAAATACAATGGAGATGTTACGTTTTCTCCTGGCTATACTGTTGGTTATTTGGAGCAAGAACCCAAATTAGATGAGACTAAAACAGTTAAAGAAATTGTACAAGAAGGAGCTCAAGAAACTATTGATGTGCTAGCAGAATACGAAGCTGTAAACAATAGTTTTGGTGATCCTGAAGTATTAGATAACCCTGATAAAATGGAAGAAGTAATGAAGCGGCAAGCTGAATTACAAGATAAAATTGATGCATTAGATGCTTGGGAATTAGATACCAAATTATCTCGTGCTATGGATGCTTTAAATTGTCCACCTGAAGATGCGTTAATAAAAAACCTATCTGGAGGAGAATTAAGAAGAGTTGCTCTTTGTCGTTTATTATTAAAAAATCCTGATATTTTACTATTGGATGAACCTACCAATCATTTAGATACTGAATCTGTCTATTGGTTAGAACAACATTTACAACAATATAAAGGAACTGTAATTGCTATTACTCACGATAGATACTTTTTAGATAATGCTGCCGAATGGATTTTAGAACTAGATAGAGGTCACGGTATTCCTTGGAAAGGAAATTATTCTTCTTGGTTGGATCAAAAATCTAAGCGTTTAGCTCAAGAAAGTAAAACAGCATCTAAGCGTCAAAAAACATTAGAACGTGAGCTAGAATGGGTTCGTCAAGGAGCTAAAGGTCGTCAGACAAAGCAAAAAGCGCGTTTGAAAAATTACGACAAGTTGATGAGTCAAGATCAAAAGCAATTGGATGATAAATTAGAAATTTATATTCCAAATGGCCCACGATTGGGAACCAATGTGATTGAAGCAAAAGGGGTTTCAAAAGCCTATGGCGATAAACTGTTGTATGACAATCTTGAATTTAATTTGCCTCAAGCAGGAATAGTTGGTATTATTGGTCCGAATGGAGCTGGTAAGACTACTATTTTTAAGATGATTATGGCAGAAGAAACTGCTGACAAGGGTGAATTTAAAGTTGGAGATACTGCTAAAATCGCTTATGTAGATCAGGCACATTCTAATATTGATCCAAATAAAACTATTTGGGAAAATTTCTCTGGCGGACAAGAATTGGTGATGATGGGAGGAAAGCAAGTCAACTCTCGAGCTTATTTAAGTCGTTTTAACTTTGCTGGAAGTGAGCAAAATAAAAAAGTATCGATGTTATCTGGTGGAGAACGTAATCGTTTGCATTTGGCAATGACTTTGAAAGAAGAAGGCAATGTCTTACTATTGGATGAGCCAACGAATGATTTGGATGTAAATACATTGAGAGCATTAGAGGAAGGCTTGGAAAACTTTGCTGGTTGTGCTGTAATAATTAGTCACGACCGTTGGTTTTTAGACCGTGTTTGTACTCATATATTAGCTTTTGAAGGGAATAGTGAAGTCTATTT
>JAESTF010000359.1 GCA_016763795.1 Flavobacteriales bacterium | reverse complement strand
GTAATTATATTATAATAGATCATTTAAACGGTGAATTATCGATAATGGCACACTTAAAAAAAGGGTCAATTATAGTTGCTGTCGGTGATATTGTTGGTAAAGGTCAAGAAGTTGGTCAAACTGGAAATAGTGGCGCTTCTAGCGTTCCACACCTACATTATCAGTTAGAAGGAAGATCAGGTCTTTTAAATGATTTGGGGCTTCCTGCTCAATTTTCAAATTATTATGAAGATAATGTATTTTTAAAAAGAGGTGAGCCAGTGAGGGGCCAAAAAGTTAGAAAAAATTAAAAAACGTTTTACACCAATCTGGAGGAACATAGCTAAGAATGTTTTTCCACCACTAAATTACCCCAATCTGCAATCGATTTAATTAGTGGAATTAAGGTTTTACCGAAATCTGTTAATGAGTATTCTACCTTTAAAGGTGGTTTAGAAGTATAAACTTTTCTTTTAATAATACCATCCTTTTCTAATGTCTTTAACTGTAGGCTTAAAGTTCTTTCTGTTACAGTAGGCATTTCCTTTCTTAACTTGTTGTAGCGTAATTTTCCCTTTAACAAATAGAACAAAATTACTGTCTTCCATTTCCCTCCTATTATTCCCATTGTTAAACTTGTACAACAAGGGTATTCTCTTCCTTTAAATTTATACATAATTCAGATAAAAAATTAAACTATCCTTTTTGACCGTTATTGCAAAGCTAAAAAACTATATTTAGTTTTGCAACTATAAATAGTATAGTAATTAAAATAAATTAAAAATGAAAGAATTCGAAAAAAAAATAGCCTTAGTAATTGGTGGTACAAGTGGTATCGGAAATGCAACAACAAATGCTTTATTGGAAAGTGGAGCAACAGTACATATTGTCGGTAGAAATGTCGACAAAGTAGCTGATGCTCCTAATCTAATTAAGCACACAGTAAACATTTCTAATACGGACGAAGTAAGATCATTGATTTCAGAAATTGAATCATTAGATAACTTAGATTATTTAGTAAATGCATCTGGTATATTTGGACCAAAGCCATTTCTTGAGCACACAATTGAAGATTACAATTCGTACTTAGATTTAAACAGAGGTTTCTTTTTCATCACTCAAAGTGCAGCTAAAAAAATGAAAAACACAAATGGAGGGTCTATCGTAAATGTAGGATCTATGTGGGCAAAACAAGCGGTAAAAGCTACACCATCTTCTGCTTACTCAATGCAAAAAGCAGGTTTACATTCTTTGACTCAACACTTAGCTATGGAATTAGCGGACGATAATATTAGAGTTAATGCTGTATCTCCAGCAGTAGTAAACACACCTGTTTATCACGGAGTTTTTGGAGGAAAAAAAGAAGCTGAAAAAGCATTAGAAGGGTTTAATGGATTTCATCCAATTGGAAGAAACGGAGCGCCTTCAGATATTTCGAACAGTATTCTGTTTTTACTTTCAGAAAAATCGTCTTGGGTTACTGGTGCGATTTGGGATATCGATGGAGGCGTAATGGCTGGAAGAAATTAAAAATGCCAGTTGCCAACACTATATAAAAGCAATAGCGGTTTGGGTAATACTCAAGCCGCTTTTGCATATTATTAAGTATCTTGTCATCATAATAGTATGTGTGTTAAATCCGCTACTGCTCTTATACTAAACATAGAACCTTAGCAATAATTAAAATGACACACCCTCTCAGGAGACATATTGAAGAAATAATTAGCTTAACTGATGAAGAATTTGACTTTATTTTGAGTCATTTCGAATCAATAAAAAAGCGCAAACATCAATATATTATACAAGAAGGAGATTATGTTAACAAAGAATATTGGGTAATTGAAGGATGCCTGAAAACATACTTTTTTGACGACAGTGGTAAAGAACATATTCTTCAGTTTGCAATGGAAAATTGGTGGACTTCGGACTATGAATCATTCGTAAACAAGACTAAATCCAAAACTTCTATAGATTGTCTTGAGGATAGCGAATTGCTATATATCACCTATGAAAATCGTGAAAAGCTTACAACTGAAATGCACAAAATGGAGCGATTTTGGGCCAAAAAAAGTAAACTAGGTAGAATCGCTCTTCAAAACAGGATTCTATCACTATTAAAAAACTCTTCGAAAGAACGATACGAATTGCTTCTCAAACAATACCCCAAACTCTTTCAACGAGTACCTAAAAAATTAATAGCTGCTTATCTGGGTGTTTCCAGAGAAACATTAAGCAGGCTATATTCGTAATTAATATCTTTTTCTGTGTGATATTTATCACAAATTTATTGTGAGAATAATCCTTTCTGTCTGGTTTATAGTTTCTTGAATTTTGTGTCATTAATAATTATAAAAAGAGTTAGAGTAGCTCTTCAAAATAGAGTACTCTCATTATTAAAAATTGACCATAGAGAAGTAAGACATACTTCTTAAACAACACCCTCAAATCTTTCAACGAGTTTCTAAAAAGTCAATTGCTGCTTATCTATATTTATTATTAGCAGTGTGACATATCTCACTTTATAATAGTGATATACTTCCTTCTGTATTAGACGGTTTCACAGCAACTTTGTACTGTAATTATATTAATCATTAAAACATACAACAATGCCGTACATTAACATTAAAGTCACTGATGAGCAAGTGACAAAAGAACAAAAGCAAAAACTGATAGCAGGAGCTACTCAGTTGGTAGTCGATATTCTCGGAAAAAACCCAGAAACGACACATGTAATAATCGATGAAGTTCCGATTGATAACTGGGGTGTAAAAGGAGCACAATATTCAATACTTAAAAGCAGTGAATCATGAAAAACAAAACAGTAATTATTACAGGTGCATCATCTGGAATAGGAAAAGCAATTGCAAAACATTTTATCGAAAAAGGAAGTAATGTTGTAATGAATTCTTCCAATGAAGAAAATTTAAAGAAAACCTATGAAGAGTTTAACTCTCCTTCAAATGCTGTCTATTTCGCAGGAGACATAAGTAAACGAGAAACTGGACAGAAGCTAGCGGATTTGGCTTTAGAAAAATTCAACTCAGTAGATGTTTTGATCAACAATGCGGGAGCATTTTCTCCAAAACCTTTTTTAGATGTTCAAGAAGACGATTTGGATCTTTTTTGGAATGTAAATCTAAAGGGAACCTTTTTTACAACTCAAGCTGCCATTCCTCAGATGTTGAAACAAGGAAAAGGTTCTATCATTAACATCGGGACAGTTTTAGTGGATCATGCCATTGATGGATTTCCAGCAACAGCACCATTAACCAGTAAAGGAGCTATTCATGCTTTAACCAGACAATTAGCAGCGGAATTTGGGAAGGATAACATTAAGGTTAATACCATTGCACCTGGAATAATACGAAGTCCATTGCAAGGGAAAATTGGAGTTGAAGATGCTGACAGCTTAGCCGGTTTACACTTATTAAACAGAATCGGTGAAGTAAACGAAATTGCAGAAGCAGCATACTATTTGGCTTCAGCTGACTTTGTAACTGGAGAAACTATAAACATAGCTGGTGGACACTCCGTTGGTCACGCTATCTAAAGAAAAATATAAACAATTAAATAAAATCGAAATGAAAAATTTACAAAAAATTACATTAGTAGGAATTTTAGCCGTAATGAGCACCGTAGGATATTCCCAAAAATTAAAAAAAACAAAAGTACTATTTGTAGTCACATCTCATGATAAGTTAGGAGATACTGGTAAAAAAACAGGGCTATGGATCGAAGAGCTTGCAACACCTTATTACGAATTAGTTGATCAAGGAGTAACAGTGGTAATTGCATCTCCAAAAGGAGGTCAACCACCAATTGACCCCAAAAGTACATCGCCTGATTTTCAGACTGAAACAACTAAACGGTTCTATAGTGATTCTAAAACACAGAAAATTTTTAGTAAAACATTGAAATTGAGTGAAGTGAATCATGAAGATTACGATGCAGTATTTTATCCTGGAGGACATGGTCCGCTTTGGGATTTATCTGAAGACATTAACTCTATTCAATTAATAGAATCATTTTACAACAACAACAAACCAATTGCTTTTGTTTGCCATGCTCCTGCAGCCTTACAACATGTAAAAGATAAAAGTGGTCAACCGTTAGTAAAAGGTAAAAAAGTGACTGGATTTACCAATAGTGAAGAGGCCGCTGTTGGACTTACCGATATAGTTCCATTTTTAATTGAAGACATGCTAAAGCAGAATGGTGCTATTTATAAAAAAGGAGCTGATTGGTCTTCTTTTGCAATATCCGATGGTTTATTGATCTCAGGTCAGAACCCACAATCTGCAGGTCTAGTAGCTAAAAAATTGATAGAAAAAATTAAAACAATAAAGTAATGTACGATAGGTATTCAAACGAAGTAAAAATCACCATATCTAATTATTTTCAAGGTATATACAATGGTGATACTGAAAAGTTAGAACGTGTTTTTCATCCACAAGCTTTGCTTTACGGAGATATTAAAGGGGTTCCTTATTTCAAAAATGTAGCAGATTATATTGATGGAATAAAAAACAGAAAAAGTCCAAAAGATTTAGGTGAAGATTTTAGTATGAAAATAAACTCCATTGAAATAATTGGCAGTAATGCTGTCGTAAAAGCACATTTACCAATGCTAGGGTTTAATTATTACGACTTTTTATCGTTAAATAAGATCAACGGAGGTTGGAAAATTGTAAACAAACTATTTACCCATGTGGAATAAAACACAAGCAACCGAATTGCTAAAGATAAAATATCCAATTATTCAAGGCCCATTTGGCGGAACATTTTCTTCCGTCAAATTGGTTTCCATTGTGTCTAACCTAGGGGGAATGGGATCATTTGGTCTCAACTCCTACAGTCCTGTGGAGATTCTTGAGATTGATAAAGAAATCAAGCAATTGACTAATAAAACCTATGCACTCAATTTATGGGTTCCGCTAAAGAATGATCCTGCGGATAATTATGAGAAGAAAGACTTTGAAGAATTGAAAAAATTATTCAAACCCTATTTTGATAAGATGAAAATACCTCTTCCCGAAATTCCCAACCCAAAAACTCAGGATTTCGAAATGCAAATAGAGTCTATATTGAAGACTAAACCTCCTGTAGCAAGTTTTATCTTCGGTATACCTCCAAAGGAAATCATCTCTGAATTAAAAAGAAGAGGAATTACAAGCATGGCCACTGCTACGACATTAGAAGAGGCGGTAATGATTGAAGAAGCTGGAATCGACTTTGTAGTCGCTTCTGGATCTGAGGCAGGCGGACACCGTGCTTCTTTTATTAAATTGGCAGAGGAATCATTGACTAGCACACATCTTTTGATTCATCAAGTAGTCGACAATGTCAACATTCCTGTAATTGCAGCCGGAGGAATTTCTAATGGCCGAGATATCGCAGATATATTAAAATTAGGTGCTTCAGCAGCTCAAATTGGAACTGCCTTTCTAGCAACAAATGAATCCAATGCTTCAACCATTCATAAATCCAAACTACTTTCTAACGAGCCAATAAAAACAGACCTCACAAAAGTGTATACTGGAAGATTGGCTAGAGCCATATCAAATAATCTATCTAAAGATTTTGAAAAAAAAAACAATGAAAGAATAGCCCCATACCCCATTCAAAGTGCCTTTTTGAAACCTTTAAGAAAAATTTCAATTGAACAAAACAAGTTAGATTATGTAGCATTTTGGTCAGGTCAACCTTCCTCAATACTGAAGTATAAGTCCGCAAATCAATTATTCAATTCTTTAGTATATGAGTTTTTAGAAATCTCTTAGAACGAAATGCTAACACTATGTAAAAGCATTAAAACTCCTTTTCACATTAAACGTTACTAATAATTAGGAAGTAACCATCCTTACAACTCTTTTAATCTCAATTATTACTGCTTCAAGCAAGATTAATACTGCTTAAGTATTTTCTACCTTTTCTAAATTAAAATTACAGCTAATCCCAAAATTTGATGATAAAGTTTTTATTAATAGAGAAAGGTTAACACATTTTAAAATTAGATCGATAAATAAAAACTATTGGTAACACTGTATAAAAACAATTGCGATTTTAGTACTAAATTCAAAGTGAGTATCTTTATACAAAAACTTAACACTAAATTGAAAGGTTACTCCTTTGAAATCCGCTACTGCTCTTATACCAGACATTGTAAGTCATAAAACAAGTACAAACCAAAGTATGAAAGACGTTGAAGAATATTGTCCTAATAACAAACAAGATTGGAGAAAATGGCCCGAATTGAACCATAATAAGAAAGAAGCAATTTGGCTCATTTAAAAAATGACGACAACCCAAATTACAAGTTGTCGTCTTTTAAGTAATCGTATTTTATATTATAAATGAAGAATAGACGTAAATTATACTTGGCGGCAATTTTATTATTTATTGGTCAAACAATAATCGCTCAAGAAAACAACCAAATAACTATTATTCCATTTGAATTAACGGATCATAATAACCTATCAATTAAAGGTGTATTCAATAAAGTTGATACCGTTAATTTGATGTTTCATACAGATGCAAGTTCAATAACATTAACAACTGAAACAATAAAAAAAATAACTACTATAAAATGGGATACTGAAACAGAGGTGAGAAGTTGGGGAGGAAAATCTACCGCAAGGTATAGTGAAAATAATTTTTTAGAAATAAGTAATTTAAAATGGGATAGCGTAGCAATTTGGGAAACCAAAAACTCTGGACCAACAACAGGAGGAAAGTTTGGTCCAAATTTATTTACAGGAAAAGTAATAGAAATTGATTTTGATAAAAGCATTATAACAATTCATCAAGAACTTCCTAAGAAAGCTAAAAAATTTACAAAAATGAATTTGTTTTTTGAAAATGAATCGATGTTTATACAAGGAACAAGCTCAATAAATGGAATAGATTATCAAAACAAATTCCTTATCCATACAGGGTATGGTGGAACAATTTTGTATGATGATAAATTTGCTGCTGAAAGCAAAATAGGTGAACAAATAGAAATAACAGATGTAAAAGAATTAAAAGACTCTTATGGAAATGTATTAAAAACAAAAAAAGGAAAGTTACCAAACTTCACACTTGGCAATGAACAGTTTAAAGATATACCTGTAGGTTTTTTTGAAGGGTCAATAGGGAGACAACAAATTAGTGTTATTGGGGGAGATTTATTAAAGAGATTTAACATCATAATAGACTCTAATAGAGAGCATATTTATATGAAGCCAAATCAATTAAGAAAATTAGCTTATAACAAACGTTGAAGAAACTATAGAATGAATAAAACTATCATAACACTCTACCTAATAATTTTTACGACACAATAGTACAATTGATAAATAAAAAAGATAAACAAACTAAAATATGAAAGACATTGAAGACTATTGTCCTTCTGGTAAACAAGATTGGAGAAAATGGCTCGAATTAAACCACAATAAAAAAGAAGCCATTTGGCTCATTTTTCATAAGAAAAAATCTCCTAATTATAACCTAAGTTGGAGTGATTCAGTTGATGAAGCTCTTTGTTTTGGTTGGATAGATAGCACTAAAAAGACAATAGATACCGAAAAATACATACAGTATTTCAGCAGACGAAAAGCAAGAAGTAATTGGTCAAAGATAAATAAGGATAAAGTGAAAACCTTAATTGAACAAGGGCTTATGAAAGAAGAAGGTTACAAAAGCATTAAAATTGCAAAGAAAAATGGTTCATGGACATTTTTAGATGAAGTTGAAGCACTTATTATTCCTGAAGATTTAAAAGGAGAATTTGCAAATTACAAAGGCTCAATGGAATACTTTGATAGTTTAAGTAAGTCTGTTAAAAAGATTTTATTGTACTGGATCGTTTCTGCTAAAAGAAAAGAGACAAGGCAAAATAGAATTTTAGAAATCGTAGAAAATGCAAGTAAAAATTTGAAACCTAAACAATTTAGATAGAATAAAAACAGTTTACAACAATGTGTATAAAACATAGCTTTTAAGTGCTAAATAATAAACTGAAACGAAAGTGCTTATAAAAATGCCCTACGCTTCTTATACTAACCGTTGGCAACAAGCAAAAATAGAACTGAAAATTAAAAGGGTCTAGAGAAATAAACTATGGTTAAACTTGAAAAAATAACAACCACTTACCCTAAATTCTCAAGTCAAAAAGAAAATAAAATACTATACACAAATCATAATGAAGATATATCTATAAAGTACAAATCAACATATACTCTAAAGTTTGTTCTTGAAGGGCATAAACAATATCAATTGGGTAATGAAAATATAAAGGTTTTAAAAAATCAATATCTAATTTTGAATGGCAATGAATCAATTCAAACAGAAGCAAAAAAAGGAACTAAAGGATTATCGTTTTTTTTATCACCCAAACTAATAAACGAAATATACAAGTATCATTCTAAAAACAATTCTCAAAGCATTCCTTTAAAGTTTTATGAATGTACTCAAATGAAATCAGATAATGGGGTTGGAGTTTGGTTGGACAAAATGACTCATCTTTTAGTGAAAAACACTTTTATCCTTAATCATCATATTGATGATTGCTTTATAAAACTTTCAGAGGAAATAGTAAAAGAACATTTAGCTATTAATGATAATTTTCGTGAACTCAATATCATTAAGTATGACACAAAAAAAGCATTATACAAGTTTATTTCACAAACTAAGGAATATTTAAATGACAATTGTAGCGAAAAAATTTCGCTCGATACAATAAGTCAAACTATTGGCGTTAGTAAATATTATTTACACAGAGTCTTTAACGAAATCAATGGTTGTACTCCGTTAGAATATCTAACATCCATTCGCTTAGAAAAAGCAAAAAACAAATTGCTTTTTTCTAAAAAACCCATATTTGAAATTGCGATTGAATGTGGATTTGATAATATTTCCTATTTTTCTACAGTTTTTAAAAAACAAATAGGTTGCTCTCCTTCAGAATACAGAGTAAAATAAGCAAGATTTTAAAAATGATTTAAAAAGTTCGTATCTATTTTTACATAATAACAAATACTTTATGGTCACAAAAATAGCACATATAACTGATTCTCATTTAGATGAAGAGTTTCCAACAAGAAACGGTGTAGAGACAAGGAAACATTTTGATAGCGTTTTAAATGATATAAAAAATGAAAATATTTCCGAAATTATTTGTACGGGAGATATTGGAGAAGATCAAGGGTTAATGTACTTTTTTGACCAATTAAAATCTTACTCATTATCTATTACCTTAGGAAATCACGATAAATTCTCGCAGATTTCTAAGTATTATACTAAAGGAACTCACCAAGAATATCAAAAAATTTATAGCAGTATCGAAAGAGATAACCATAAATACATCTATTTAGATTCTTCCGCAGGAATCATTGATAAAGAACAGCTATATTGGTTTCAGACAGAACTTATTTCCTCAAAACCAATTCTCATTTTTTTGCACCATCCAATAATTGGACTAAATACAAAAGCAGATGAAATTGGTAGATTAAAAAATAGGAATGAGGTTCTTTCGATAATGGAAAATTCTCAAAATAAAATAAGCATATTCTGTGGACATTATCATACAGAAAGTAGTATTATCTATAAAAACATTGAACAATATATTACTCCTGCTGTTTCTTTTCAAATAGAAAAATTACAAAATAAAATAGAAATAAACACTAAGATATTCGGTTATAGAATTATTGAAATAGAAAACACCTCAGTCACATCTCAAGTTAAATTGTTAGAATTATAAATTAAGATAAAAAAGTGCAAAATAAAAAACAATCATTAATAGAGAGTCTAATCAATGTAACAATAGGGTTTTTTATTACAATGGTCTCATTATCAATAATATTTCCAGTATTGGGAATAGAAAGTAACACAGGGAAAAACACAATTATAACATTATACTTTACCGGATTGAGCATATTAAGAAACTATTTTCTTAGACGTTTTTTTAATAGAAGACATACCAATTAGGTAAGGGAATATGCTCCTATTGGCAAAAATTATTTGATAAAATAAAAGCATGCTTCAATTTATTCTGACAATGTTAAGTTTTTTCACGATAAAGGAGGTTTAATGACTTCACAAAAAGAAATTATTGAAGGAACAAAGCGAAATATTTGTGGTAAAATTACAAGAGAACTAATAAACGAAACTGTTGAAGTTTATCCGATTCACAACTATGGAACCGTTCAAATAGGGTTTCATAATTTCACACTAATCAAGAACCAGATGTTGAATCAATACCAAGTAAATTCATTACAATGTGGCATAATGAGAATGGAAATTGTAAAAATTATAAGTTTACATTGATGGATTAAACTATCAAAGTAAAGCTATCAGGTAACAACGTGTATAATTTATCGTTTGGTACTCGCTTACTTACAAATACCCTCGCAGATTTTCTATTCGATTTTTATTTGCTAAATTAGTTACTGAAACACACAACGAAATTATAGAAAAACCGTTAACAACAATAAAAACGCAACAAAAGTGAAAGACCAATTTAAAAAACATATTAGTAGGTATGTTGAATTCAATGACACAGAAATAAACGAAATATTTTCGAAATTAACTCAGAAAACTTTTAAGAAAAAAGATTATTTACTCAAAGAAGGTCAAATTTGTAAAAGCAATTATTTTCTTACAAGTGGTTTAGTCCGTTCATTTTATCTTGACCATAAAGGAAATGAAAAAATAACTCAATTTGCGCTTGAAAATTGGTGGGTAACTAATATGGAAAGTTACATAAAAAGTGTTCCTTCTTATTCTTCTATTCAAGCAATTGAAAAAACTACAGTACTGATAATTGACAAAATAGAATTAGAAAAACTTTTTAGAACTATACCAAAACTTGAAAGATATTTTAGAATGATTACTGAAAATATGTTAATTGCTATCCAGCGTAGAAATGACATATATCTACAAATGAAAAGCAAAGATAGATATGATGATTTAATACACAACTTTCCTGTTTTTGCTCAAAGAGTTCCACAATATATGATTGCCTCATATTTAGAGATTACACCTGAATATTTAAGTGAGTTAAGAAAAAAGTAGCCTTTTCTTATTTCTTAAGATACCTTAATCATTAAGGCAGCGATAGACGATAAATTTGTACTATAAATTAATCATTAAAAATATTATTATGGAACGAATACCCTATCAAGAAGTACCTGCTGAAATATTTGAAAAATTAGGAGCAGTTGAAAATTATCTACATAGTTCAACTATTGGAATGCCTTTACTTGAATTATTAAGACTAAGAATCTCACAGATAAATGGTTGTGCATATTGTGTCGATATGCATTATAAAGAACTAAAAAACATAAACGAAACTGAATTACGAATGGCTTCTTT